>NZ_JVOR01000042.1:0-24853 GCF_001054715.1 Acinetobacter sp. 243_ASPC
AATTCAAATTATGAAATCATCGGCTTAAACAGGATTCGGGTTAGGTATACCTTTTCTAGTATCTCTTTCCTTATCAATTATTAAAGCGACTTTATTTTGATCAAAGTTTGCTTTTTTGTTCAGTGAATCATTATAAAGCTTTAGATAATTATTTGAGCAAAAATCAATATAACCTTGCTCAAAATTACACTTTAAAACTTTTTCTCTTGTAATAACTTTGGTAGGAACTATTTTCCTTTCACTGTCAAAATCTTGATTATTTTCTTTAGAAAATCCACAACTTGACACTACTAAACCAATAGAAAATATCATTACTGTTTTCAAAAATTTCATATTTGCTTAAATCTATACTATAATTTTAAAAAATATACCCCAAGTTAAATGAGATATGTAAAAACTTCTTATTTTAATTTTTTCCTTAACAGCTTTCCATTTTCACCTTTGTAAGTAATAATTCCAGAGCTATCAATTGAGTAATAATCACCTATTTTTTCCACTTGTAAATCAGGTTTTATTTTTATCAAATAAAATTCAGAACTAGATTCTTCAGCTGTATCTATATACTTTTCGGCAATAGTATAAAAACTATCTCCAATCTTAGGAAGAAATCTAAATGTATCTATATTTAATGATCTTACTTTTAATTCATTTAATAAAACCACTAAATCAGGAGATACTTTTTTTAGTTCAGATAGAGTATAAGGTTTATTATTAGATCTTTCAAGTTTTTCACAATTTTTCAATGGATTACTCTCAGCACACTTAGAATAAAAATCAGAAGAAATCGGTAAGTTAATTTTATTAATCTTATTATTTAAACTAAATTTATCATATTTTTTTGATTCTTTCTCTAACTCAACTCTTGATTTAAAATCAAAATTTCCATTGTTATATACATAGCATGTCTTTACTGCCCTATAAGAGTTCCGATATTGATTAAAATTACCATTTAAACAAAATAAGCTATTATTTGATGAAAATTCTAAAGGCTTAATATTAGACATCATACTCAATGAAGCCGGTAAAGTAAAAATCTTATTACTTTCTAAATCAACAACAGCAAAATACAAATAGTTTTTTTCTTTGAAACTTATTAAAAACTTATTTTTATCAAAATTCGATATTTTATTCTTTAAAATATTATTATAATCTTTTAATCTTTCTTTGGTACAAAAATCCACTTCATCAAAATCAATTGAACAGTCTTTGACATCGAATTTATTTATATCCTTAGCTACAGTCGTTTTACTTGAACATCCTAAAATTGACAAAATTATAAGTACAGTTGAACTAATAGATACATTTTTCATTTTAAATAGATCATTTATAAGTGAGGGCTTTTTTTAAATTTAACCCTCAAACCCAAACTCTTATAATACCATAAAAATATTTCAAGAATTTATTAAATTTAATATTTTATTTATACAAAAAATAATTATTTAACAAATTCTCCCTTTTCATTTAATCTTAATTTATGATTTTGATCAAATTCTGTATAAAAAATCTCATATTGTTTGTTAATTAGAATATTTTTAGAAGCATCTAATGTAATACTCTTAACCAAGCCAAACTTATTAACTGTAATAAGATTTATTTCTGGAGTTTCATTTTCACTTGCGGAAGGCGAAGCAATTAATAATACACCATTACTTGTTTCTGGAAAAATAACTGAATCACCATAACTTGGATTAATGAATTTATAAACTTTTGTTAAATGACTACTATCTATTAAATTAATTGAACCACAATTATTTTTTTTCGATGATAAAATACAATTGATATGCTCATTTGAGTTATAAGGAAGTAAGGTGATTTGAAAACCATCATCATTTTCTATTTTACCCGGCGTATTAGTATTTTTTTTATTATATCCTAAAAAATTTAATCTATCTTTATATTCTTGATTATAACAAGTTTCACGAGTTAATGCTGCTCCTTCACCTAAACTATAGTTTAATTTGCTTTCACATTTTTTTATAATCTCCTTTTCCCATTGCTTAAAATCTCTTTCTTTACTATTTTCTTTATCCATCAAATGTTTTTTTAGAGAGTTATTTTTTTTCAAAATACAATTTAGATTTTGATTTATATTATCAGACTCACACTTCTTTTCTAAAGCATTCGTACATGAAGATATTAAACCACCTAGGCTTGCTAAACATAAGATATAGATATATCTCTTTTCAATAAAAAACATACTAAATTCCTTTAAAATCAAAAGGTAAAACCACTTTAAATGGTTTCGGCATTTTACTCTTCAACTCTTTGACAGTTCCGTGTGCATGTACAGCATTACCATTACCAAAAACTAATCCACTTTTAACAGCTTGTTCGTGAAATTCATCTACCCACATTTTCCTATTATAAGCATCAGAATGGTATTTATTTGCGTAATTTAGATTTCCACCAATGATAGATTGTTTACCTTTTGATCGCTCAAGTAAATATGAATTAACAAATTCTTTAATTCTGACACTAACATGACTGAAAGGCATATTCTGAACAGAACCATAAGGCTTTAGATTCTTGGGCCCAGTAATTTTAGAAAATTGTCTATAGGCGTTAACAACACTTCTTACAGAGTCACCCCAAACTTCTGATTTTGTTCTGTTTAATATAGTATCAACCACACCAGCTGCTTGTTCATAAAAGAATTTCTCTGTTTTAAATTTTATCACTTCTGTTTCTGTTACTTTCATAATATCAATAATATCTTCATTAGATAATATCAATTCATTACTTAATTTCAATAGAGAGATATTATCAGTATTTGCAATAGCCCCTGCACAGGAAAACAATGAACATTTATTTACTTTATTCACTATATTCAAAATCTTTCCTCCATTAAGATCAGATACTGTTTTCTTAAAAAAAATATGATTAATATATTCGATAGAAAATCCAGTCACATCAAAATGCACCCAAGTTACTGCACCAGAATCTCCATTTTTAAATACTTTTGGCTCTAGATAAATTTTATTTAAATTTCTTTGTTCTGTTGCACTCATTTTTTTAGTAAGAATTTCTTTTCGAATAAACTCCATATCTTCTACATCTTTAGTCCTCTTCCCATTCTTGTTAAAATGAATATCAAGTGCTAAACCCATATGGTTAACAGTGGTTCTTCCATGTTTTTTATTATTTTCAATACATCTATAACCTGACTCTATATAACCAACTTCGATTTTATTTTTCTTAAATTCATTTTTTAAGTAAAAATTTATAGCCTTTAATATCCAGATTAGACTTCGGTGTAATCCTGGATATTCATTTGCTTTAAATAAACCAGATTTTTCTCCCATATTACCATTACCAAACCCCGTACACTTGCCACAATTACAAGCAGCTTTCCCCATAAAACCTTCGATGGGATATTTTTCATAAAATTTATCCAACGCTACTAACACCGAACCACAAATTTTTCCTGTCTCTAGTACTCCCATATAGTCACGCTGGAATTGCTTAATACATTTTGCAGTAAGATCGGTAAACTCATCCGTAGGTAAAGCGCCCCCAAAGCCTGCCAAACGAATATTTACTTCTCGAATAAGCTCACTCTTACCACTTGAAATACATTGCGGATTGGTTTTACATAAATTTGAAGCATCTGCCTTAGGAGTTCCACCATCCTGACTGCGATCGTCAACTGTCAATATCTTGGAAGTAGAGTTTGTAGTTTCATTCAGCTTTTTCTTGGCTTCTTCATAAAGCTCATTTACTTGATCGAGGATTTTACTGCCTAAATTTGTTCCAAAAGCTTCTTGTTCCTGCTCTATCTGAGGTGTTGTATTAGAAGGCTTAGTAGGTGGAGTCTGTGATGGTTTCGATTTAGTACTGGCCGAAGGTTGTGATTTCTGCTGAGTAGCCGGTTTAGACTTGTCTTGATGTGTATGATTTCCGTTAGCAGGAATATTTACAGGTAACTTAATAACTTGACCTATACTAATCTTATTTGGATCATCTATTTTATTCAAACGCTCTAATGCTCGGACAGTCGTATGATTTTTTTGAGCTATTTCAAATAAAGTTTCACCCTTTTTTACAACATGTGTTTTTCTTTTATATTGTCCACTATTACCTTGATTGGTTAATGTTTTTAAATCCAACATTACCTTTGGACTTGTAATTTTTACGAGCATACGATCTTTAGACATTACAAAGCTTTGTACTTTAACCATCAAGCCATTAAACATACTTTTAATATAAACATCTAAAGTCGTACCTTTATCTCGGCTAATTTCGACAATACATCCTGAAGAGTTTGTTACTCCAGCAGCAATAACCTGTCCTGTTCTCTGATTTTTTACTTCATATTGTGCTTTTGAGATGGGACGACCAAATAAGTCTAAGATTTGTATGGTAACTAGTGATTTTTTGCTCACTTCCAATCCCTTCTTTCTATATTGTTATCTGCCTCTGAATCATTCACATTTTGATCAATCATGAGATCTTCCTCATCAAAACCATCGATGACCAATCCCCATTCATCATTAGAGCCAACAAGTACCTGAACTTTTTCTGGATCTGGAGTGCTGATTTTGCCTGTACGCCCATGTTCGTCTATTGATCCTGAAGTAAATGAGCTTGTTTCAGGAACAAAAGCTTTATAACTGAGTTGACTAAAATCATTCGCCCAGAACAAATCATAAATATCTAAACGGTTACTAAAAATTGGAGTATTTGGCAACTCGGGTACTTCATATGAAACTTTTTCACCACTGGTAAACACATGCTGTCCTGATTTAACCTCAAACTTACCACCTGTCTTGATAAAAACTCCATTTCCATTGACGATCAACTGAGAACCGCCAGCTTTAATATCAATTTCTTTAGTACTGATTAGTTCGATCTTATCTTCGGTAGAAATCAGCTTAATCACTTTTTTGGCAATAATATCGACTAAATCATCTTGCGCTTGTATTTTAACTGCGCCTTTTGCTGCATAAGCACTCAGTCCCTTTTGTGCAGCAAACAAACTTACTTTATCTTGAGCATGACCAATAATATTTTTCTGTGCGCTCAAATTAATTGAGCCACTGGCACTCTCAGCAATATCCTGAGAGGCTTGTAAAATAATATTTTCAGGGGTGGTTAATGCAATACCGTTTGGTGATGCCAGTAACATAAGTGCTTGTCTAAAAATTTTGCCCTGCTCTTTTTGTTTGGTATCGGCGCTACTTTCTAAGCCTTGTGTATATCCTTCCATAAAACCTTGCAAAGTACTCAAAGCTTTAGATGGCGTGACTTCTAATTTTGTGCCTTTAGTAAAAGTTCCACACTCGCTCATCAAATCAAAATCCCTGATATCAGCATGAGCAAGCACTTTTCCAACATCTTGGATACTTTCAAATGGATTTTTCTGGATTTTATCTTTAATCCCTACCAATTGGCCTTTGATCAGATCCGTTCCATGCTCTTCCACATTTTCAATAAAGGCTTTTAGATTTTCTAATGCATCCTCATTATTCGCCAAGAATGTATCAAGCTCTTCTATAACGCCTTTTGAGTCGCTTCCCAAACGCCCAATATCTTCAATAAAACCACCACACCCCTTTAATGCTTGAATGGGATCTTTATTCAAATCATTTTTAAACAAATTTAAGGTACGCTCTAAAGCCTGACCTGTAGTTTTTAACTCGAGCGATTGAATAAACTTAGGTAAGCGATCAATGACATTTAGTGCGTCAGTTTGCTGTTTGAGGGCAATATCACTCAGCATTTTCATACTTTCATGACCCTGAACCAGTAACGATTGTGCCTGAGCAGCTTCTAAATGATCAGCAATGGCTTGTTGCTGCGCATAAGTACTAATGAGCATACCCTGACCAGCACGAACCGCCCCATAATGATCAGTTCTCAGTTCAAAACCTTCCCCACGCCCCCGACTGGTTTCTTCGTTCTTTGGATGGCTCAGATTTCCCAAATTTAGTTGGCTGGTACCATGACTGCTTTGTAGTTGTGCACTAATCTGACCCGTTGTGTCATCAAAACGTAGCTGATTAAATCCGCTTCCTGCGACTTCTTTGGAGCGAATTCCACTCAGGTTTCGTGTGGCAGGCAACTGGCCTTTTACATCAAATTTTGTAGGCGAGCGTTGTCCTTCATGGATACGCCCAATCACAAATGGCCGATCGACGTGACCATCAAAGAAATCGATGACCACCAATTCGCCTACACGCGGTAAAAATCTGGCGCCATATTGCTCACCAGCCCATGGTGTGAGCACATCGACCCAAGCCGAATCTGTATCATTTTCGTTGGAGCCCGCACCGGTATCATGCGCATGGTCTTCTGCTCGGGTAAATAAAAACCGAACCTTAATACGCCCCCATTCATCCACGTGAATTTCTTCATTTTCCGATCCGACCACCCTTGCTCGCTGTGGATATACAGCGGGACGATGCACCAAAGGCTGATAATCGGGCACTAACTTGATTTGACGACGAATCAAGGACAACTGATTACCTTGACGCTCCTGATTTTGTAAAAAATTTAATGTTGAAGTAGGTTGAAGCCGTTCAACCTGCTGTTGCAGTGCTTTGGGCAAATTATTCTGATTGTAAAATTGCTTTTCATAAATCAAAAATTGTCGGTCTGCGCGCTCATGCGTATCTATTTCGGAATGTCCCGTCAGCTCAAACCAGTATCCGACCTGCGCGTCACGTACGCTGCTATGTGCAGTAAAATATTTGGCCTGAAATTCTTGATAGGCGGTCATATTCTGATTCAGTTTTTCGATTTGCTGCGCACTAGAAATGGTTGCTTGATCGGCACCTGTTAAATCGGTTGTCCATGCAGGTTCGATCGACCAAGCCTGCTCTAGACTTAAACTTTCGTTACTGTGCTGTTCACTGTGCAGATGCGCACTTTGAATCGATCCGTTTCCTTCATCTTGAATCAAGGCATCGGCTTGCCAGCGTTGTAGATATGTCGCGGTAGATTGTAATTGGCGATGCGCAACAAGCTGTGTCATGCTGTCAAAATATTCAGTGGCATGGCTGCGATGAAAACGAATCACTCCACGCTCAAGGGCTAAAAATGGCTGATTGTGATCAATCAATCGTAGTTTTTGAGGCGCCATTTCTTGCAAAGCATGTGCAACCACAACATGTTTTTCATCCACCAACCAGTTTATCCCTTCACTTCGCCATAAACGCGTGAGAAATTCATAGTCAGTTTCATTCATTTGTATACTGAGCGGGCGAATATCGTAGTCTTGGCTCAGACCGCTCAAATCAAGCGTTAAACTTGCTGCAAACAAGCGACTTTTACTTTGCCATTCTTTAAACAGAATTTCGCTGATTTCGGGTACACTTTTATTGATAAATACACGGCTGTTCCGCCGCTTATGCCAAAGTGCAGTCGGATCTTGTAAAGTCAGCGTGTAAATAGTTAGTGCACCATCACTTTGCCCTTGTGTTGCACGGGTAATAATGCCAGATGTTCTGGCGAGCGCACCGCTATCGGTCACTTGATCGACCGCCACCCGACATCCAATAAATTGTTTTAATGCGATGTGCGCATTGGTGGAAAGACAAGTCAGCTCAACACTTAAGCCATCATTTAGGGCATGTTTTCCCTCAATCCGCTGTAAAAAAACCTGCGCATTTAAGGCAGCATGACTAAATTGTACATGCACAGCACGTTTTAATGCCCCCAGTCCGAGCTGTTCTAACACCCCATTCATATTGCTTAACATGATCTAAATTCGTTTTTTAGTTTTATTGATATCAATTGCAAGCCATTTTAAAAAATACAGACCGTTTCGTCTACAGTTATTCTATACGGCCCAATAAAAAACCCCACATTCACTTGGCAAATGTGGGGTTCAGGCTTGATCTATATTCGTTTAAAACGGTACGCGTTTATAAGTACGGTATTCAGGCTTCCAAAATTCTTTTTCGATATTGGCAAGCAAGACCTCATCAGGAATATTCAGTGCAACACCGTCTTCAATTGCCGCTTGAGCAACCTTAAATGCAATACGCTTCGATACCGCCTGAATCTCTGAAATCGCAGGCAAAAGATCGGCGTTTGGATCATTTAACAACGGCGAACAATCGGCCAAGGCATTGCTTGATGCCATCAGCATATTGTCAGTTACCCGTTTAGCCCCAGAAGCAATCACCCCCAGACCAATCCCTGGGAAGATATACGAGTTATTACACTGTGAAATATTGTAGAGCTTGCCTTGATAATTTACAGGTGCAAACGGACTGCCGGTTGCAATGAGGGCTTTGCCATCTGTCCACTGAATAATATCTGCTGGCACGGCTTCAACACGTGACGTCGGATTCGACAAAGGCATCACGATTGGGCGCTCTGAATTTTCATTTAGTGCACGGATCACTTCTTCAGTGAAAAGTCCCGGCTGCCCCGAAACACCAATTAACACCGTCGGTTTAGCATTTTGAACCACATCGAGGAGTGATATCACCTCTTCCACATTACCCCAAGCCGAGACAGTGTCTGCTTTTTGTGCCAGCTTGCGCTGGAAGTCGAGTAAGTTGGGTTGGTTTTCTGTGATTAAACCAAAACGATCCACCATAAAGACACGTGCACGAGCCTCATCATCGCTTAGACCTTCAGCCACCATTTGTGCCACAATCTGCTCGGCAATACCACAGCCTGCAGACCCAGCGCCCAAAAAGGCAATTTTCTGATCTTTCAGCTCTTTACCTGCCGCACGACTTGCCGCAATCAGGCTCCCGACTGAAACCGCAGCAGTGCCTTGAATATCGTCGTTGAAGCAGCAGAATTTATCTCGATACTTGGTCAACAATGGCATTGCATTTTTTTGTGCAAAATCTTCAAACTGAATTAGAGCATCTGGCCAACGCCGGCGAATAGCAGTCAGAATCTGATCCACAAACTCATAGTATTCATCGCCACTGATACGTGGTTGACGCCAGCCCATATAAATTGGGTCGTTTAGCAATTGTTGATTGTTGGTTCCCACGTCAATGGTAATCGGCAACGTATAAGCAGGACTGATACCACCACATGCCGTATACAGCGACAGTTTTCCAATCGGAATCCCCATACCGCCAATACCTTGGTCACCTAGACCCAAAATTCGTTCGCCGTCAGTGATAACAATCACCTTCACATTGCGTTTATTGACGTTTTGCAAAATATCGTCGATATGCTCACGGTCTGGATAAGAAATGAAGACACCACGATGACGACGGTAAATATCCGAAAACTCCTGACACGCCTCGCCCACGGTTGGCGTATAGATAATTGGCATCATTTCTTCCAGATGATCGTTGATCAAACGGTAAAAAAGTGTCTCGTTGGTGTCTTGAATATTTCGTAAATAAATATGCTTGTTGATCGCGTCGTTAAATGTTTCGTATTGTTGGTACGAGCGCTGGCTTTGTTCTTCGATAGTTTCGATCACATGAGGAACTAAACCGTGCAAATTAAAATGGCTACGCTCTTCCTGAGTAAAAGCCGATCCCTTATTGAGAAGTGGGAGTTCGAGGAGGGTATATCCTGCATAAGGAATATAGAGGGGGTGTTTATTCGTATTGGTTTCAGCTGTCATTGCCTATCTCGTGTTTAGGGACTATTGCCCTAAAGGTTACTCGTCTATTTATCTACTGCTATAGCTTAAGCGTTTTTTAGGCAAAACAGGTATTTCGAAAATTTATAACGATATCGTTTACATTCAGCGCTCAAATAAGATTTACTTCATAATCCAATTTTATTGTTTTTATTGCCTGAAAAATCCAAATTGATCGGTCTATGGCAAAACGTCCACTTTGATTGTCGGGAAATACAAGAATCCGAACAAGACCCTCACCTAAATCAGTCAAAATTTGCTATATTGGGCGTTTTTCTGCGACACATTCCTTTTAGATCGATATGAATACCGCCATACAAGCCGCTTTGGATCATGCAGTGCAGTCTCTTCAACACGAAGGGATTCTTCCATCAGATTGGATCAACAACAGTATTTTGACGCGTACCAAAGACCGAAGTCACGGTGACTTTGCATCCAATATTGCAATGGTTGGCGCAAAGGCGGCAGGAATGAAACCTCGTGATCTTGCAGAAAAGATCATGGCAGCATTGCCAGAAGTGGCGGACATCAGTAAAGCCGAAATCGCAGGCCCAGGATTTATTAATTTCTTTTTAAATGCTGATCAACGCTTTGCTGTGCTGGATCAAATTCAAGCGCAAGGGTCGAAGTTTGGTCAGACTCAAGTCAATGCCGCGAAAAAAGTACAAGTCGAGTTTGTATCGGCAAACCCAACCTCAAGCCTGCATGTGGGCCACGGCCGTGGTGCAGCCTACGGCATGACTGTTGCCAATTTGCTTGAAGCAACAGGTGCCCAAGTTGATCGTGAATATTACGTCAACGATGCGGGCCGTCAGATGGACATTTTGGCGACATCGACCTACTTACGTTATTTAGAATTACTTGGTCAATCTCTGGTTTTCCCTAAAAATGCCTATCAAGGCGACTACGTTAAAGAAATCGCGCAAAGCATTATCGATCAAAACGGCGATGCTTACGTACACCCTGTTGCAGCGGTGTACCACGATGTGCCTGAAGATGTTCAGTTCGCAGCAGAACTCGATGCAGAGGGCAATAAAGTCGTTGTCTCTGGCGACAAAGAAAAACATATTGATGGCTTAATTGCCAATGCACAGCGCCTGACAGGTGAAGGCTATCGCGTGTTTCATCAAGCGGCACTCAAAGCCATTTTAGATGACATTAAAGATGACCTTGAAGAGTTCGGTGTGACCTTTAATCAATGGTTTAGTGAAGCATCACTAAATCAAAAAATTGATGAAGCGTTACAAACACTCGATCAACGCGGCTTTTTATACGAAAAAGACGGCAACATCTGGTTTAAATCGACTGAATTTGGCGACGAGAAAGATCGTGTGGTCAAACGTCGTAACGGTCAAACCACCTACTTTGCTTCAGACATTGCTTATCACCTCGATAAATTACAACGTGGCTATACCGATATTGTCGATATCTGGGGTTCAGATCACCACGGCTATATCGCACGTGTGAAAGCTGCAATTGATGCCATGGGCTTTGATTCATCTAAACTGACCGTATTGCTGGTACAGTTTGTGAGCTTATGGCGTGGCGGTGAAATGGTACAGATGTCATCACGTTCTGGACAATTTGTGACCTTGCGTGAACTGCGTGAAGAAGTCGGTAACGATGCCGCACGCTTTTACTATGTAATGCGCAAATCGGAACAACACATCGATTTCGATTTGGATTTGGCCGTATCGCAAAGCAAAGACAATGCCGTGTATTACATCCAGTATGCGCACGCCCGTATTTGCCGTATGTTGGAAAAAGCACACAGCAACCAGATCGCATTTGACCGCACACAGGCTCGTCCATTGGCAGAGCGTTTAAACCTCGATGCCGAAACGGAAATTCTGGCCAAACTGGCTGCTTATCCAGACATTTTGGTACGTGCTGCAAATGCCTACGAACCGCATCAGATTGGCAACTATTTAAAAGAATTGGCAGCGCTGTTCCATGGCTGGTACAACGAGCACAAAGTCTTGAATGACGACGATCAAACGCTTACACAAGCACGTTTATTGCTTTCAGTAAACGTACAGCAAGTTTTACGCAACGGCTTAGAATTGCTGGGTGTATCTGCACCAGAGAGTATGTAAGTTCGCTGATTGAAAGCGATCTGAGACGCTGTATTACAAAGAAGCCAAACAATAGTGTTTTGGTTGTTTAGGCTTCTATGTTATTGGTTATGTGGTAGAAATTATAAAGAGGATGTCCACGTGTTTGGAAAAACGCAACGCGGTGTATCTGAACGACCGAACAAGCCCAAGAAACCGTTAGTACCTCGCTGGTTAGGTATGGTGGTGGCGATCTTGGTGCTGATGTGCATTGCTGTCATGCTGATGCTGTGGAAGCCGTGGAAACCTGTTTCGACCAAAAATGAAGTTACTTCGACCCATTATCAAGAAGAAGACACCAATCACGATTATCGCTTCTATGATCTGTTGCCTCAACAGCAAATGACGCCGATTCCGGATCAGGCTGTTCCAGAGACCAAAGATCAAAATGCTGCGGTGATTGTAGAAGCACCGCGAGAAAGTGCGGCCAGTGCGCCAACTGCATCGGGTAGTACGGCAAATGTGACTGCGGCGCCTGCGCCACAGCCTGCCAGCTTTATTTTGCAGGTGCGTAGCTATGCAGATCCTGACAGTGCTGATGCTCGTCGTGCTGAAATTATTTTAAATGGACTGTCTGCGGATGTGGTCAAAACAGTCGAAAACGGAAAAACATGGTACCGTGTGATTTCAGGGCCATATGAAACACAAGAAGCAGCTTTAGGTGCTCAACAAACCTTGCAACACAGCGGCATCGACTCGATTGTCGTGAAACGCTAAGACTGAACATGCTTTACATCCAAAGAACGCTTTACGCGTTCTTTTTTTATCGCAATTTCACTTTCAAAGCTTAGGCCCGTTGATTGGATCGGATAAATGGCAATCCTTTGGGCTGGATAAACAGAATTAAATTACCAAGTAAAATCAGCATCACCCCGAATACTGCACTCCACGTCCACTGATAACCTTCAAAAAAAGTTGAAATAGTCAGTGCCACCAAGGGAAACAGCAAGGTGCTATATGCCGCAGGCCCTGCCCCGATTCGCCGGATCAGCATAAAATAAATTGAAAACCCCAGTACAGATCCAATCAGCGCAAGATACATCAAGGCAGACCAACCGACCACTGAACTCTCAGGTAAATATGATTGGCCGGTGAGCGCAATGATGACAGCCATCACGATGGCACCGTAGAGCATGGCATAGGTATTGGTGGTCAGGACGTCACAGCTTTGTTTCTGATGACGCAAACTAATCATATTCCCCAAAGAAAAACCATAAGTCCCCAATACACACAATAAAATTGCGCTCACGGTTTGCCAGTCGTTTTGCGTCGTTGTTAGGTCGTGCCAAAATAAAGCGATCATGCCCAACAAACCACAGATAAACGCAGGCAGGAAATAGGCTGAAATTGGCTGACGGAAAAAGAAATAGCTATTGAGTGTGTTAAAAAGAACCGCCATAGAAAAAATAACGGATTCCAGACCGCTGCTGATGTAACGCACGGCGATGTAAAAGCAGATAAAATTTAAACTAAAAATACATAAGCCTTGTAACAAGCAGAACAGGTGATCATTGAGTTTCAGGCGAGTCAATCGTCTTGAAATCAGGAGCGCCACCATCAAGAGTGCACCCGCAATAAAAAACCGCCAAAATACCGCAACAACCGGCGCAATTTCAGCACTTTGCAAGGTAATTGCGATCCATGTCGTTCCAAAAATCAGCACCACCAAGGCATATAACACCGCGTTCATTACAACCTCTTTTTATCCAGTGTGCTCAACAGTATCCGCAGTGCTCATTTTGAACGCTTTCGCATATTTGCGGCCACTTGCCTAATCTTGCGTTTTTTTACGAGACAACTTTTATCAAATGATGAAAAAAAGGATAAAATCACAGCATTATTATTTTTCATTCGCTACCGCATTTGGCATGAACTATCAAACCCTGTCGCAGTTGCAACAGCATAAAACCAAGTTACTCGATAGCCTGCAACTGGGCTCGGGCATGCAGTTGGCTGCTTGGCAAAACCAGCACGATCGGGTAAGTGTATGCAGTGATCACCATACCTTGAGTTTATATATCAAGGGCGGCTATGAAAGTTATAAAAAGACCCCACAGGGATGGCGTAATGGTGGTGGGCCAGATCGCTTTTGTTTAATGCCTGAGGGACAAGCCTCGACGTGGGACATTCGTGATCATCTGCGTTTTGTGCATCTGTACTATACCGATCAGCATTTAAAGCATGTCGCAGCACAAATTTGGGACAAAGAACCCGCGCACATCGAATTGGCAGAACAAAGTTTTGTCGAGGATGTCCAAATCAGTAGCGTATATCGGCATTTTTTGCTCAATTGTGATTGGCAAGATCGTAGCAACCATTTACAGCTTAGCCATAGCGCCAGCTTGCTGCTAATCTCTCTGTTACAGCGTTATAGCAACGTAGAATGGCAATTACCACGAGTGAGCGGCGGGCTGGCGCCGTTTATGCTTCATCGGCTAAAAGCATGGATAGACGAGCACCTCGCAGAAGCCATGACCTTAGCAGACATGGCAGCACAGACCGAACTGAGCGAATATCACTTTGCCCACATGTTTAAGCAGTCGACAGGCGTTTCACCGCATCAATATGTATTACAACAACGCTTGCAACGCGCGCATGACTTGGCGCTTCACTCAACCCAACCGCTTACCGACATTGCCCTGCAATGTGGTTTTAGTTCTGCCAGCCATTTTAGTACGCGTTTCAAGCAGTACTATGGCTATCGCCCTTCCGAATTACGGCTTGGGCGAGCCATCCCCGATTAATAATCCCCTTTCTCTTTGGCACGCTGATAAGCCGGGCGCATTTCAATTCGCTTTAAAAATGCCCGAATATTTGGAAACTGCCCAGTTGTTCGGGTTAGCAACGCATTCAGCGGAAAGCTCATTTGAATATCGGCAAAGCTAAATTCCCCAGCAAAGTAATCGTGTTCAGACAAATACTGCTCGATAAAGGCAATATGATCTTTTAACCGTGGGCCAATAAATCCGGCTTTAACGCCATTGGTAATTTTGTTGGCGACCGGTCGAATAAAAAATGGAACATTTTTACCCACATTATTCATCACCAGTTGAAACACCAGCAACGGCATCAGTGAACCTTCGGCATAGTGCATCCAGTAGAGATATTGAAATGCATCGTCATCTTGTTGTGGTTTAAAACGTTGTGCCGTATCAAATTTGGTTTGCAAGTACTCCAGAATCACAGCCGATTCTGCAATGGTACGTCCGGCATCTTCTAAAATAGGCGCTTTGCCGAGCGGATGTACGCGTTTGAGCTCAGGTGGTGCTGCAAGGCTTGGCAGTCGTTTATAAAGCTTGATCTGATATTGCTGCTGGAGCTCTTCAAGTGCCCATACAATACGAAATGAGCGTGATTTTTCTAGATGGTGAATCGTCAGCATGAGATTTTCTTTTAGTCCTGATGTGTCTGATCTGTACTCTCCGTTATAGCATTAAGCCCATGACAATGGCATGGACTTAACTGTAAAGTCATTTCATTGAAACATCATGATTGGATGATAATTCTCATCTCAACACTGCGCTGCAAGGTTTTAATCACTAATCTATTAACTGCACTTCGGGCAATACAACTTATTTGGATGCTCTCATCTGATCTGGAAAGGCAGGCGCTTCTAGTCGCGGACCATCATAATCTGGAATTTCACCAAAACGTGAGTCGTGATTGATCCATTGGTCACGGGCTTCACGTAATTCCTCGGTGGTACGTCCAACCAGATTCCACCACAATAAAATCGGTGTTTTAAATGGCTCTCCCCCGATCAGTAATACCCGATGACCTTGTGGCAATTCAATCTCAATTTCACTAGCACCAGATTCGAGGACCAGCAGATTGTCTTGAGTGAGTTCGTGGTCATTGATCCATGCATGACCATCCAATGCCAAAAAACCATATTCGAATGTTGGATTCAGTGAAATACGTGTTTTGGTGTCTGCCTGTGCAGTCATGTCGACGCCGACCAGAGGCGTATGCACAGCCACAGGTGACTGTTGCCCCAGAAACTCGCCCACCAGTACCGTAAACTTGATCTGATCTTGTTCTGTGTGCGGCAGATTCGGATAATGATCAAATTGTGGCGCCATATTGCGTTTTTCATCTGGCAAGGCAATCCATAGCTGAGCCGCATGCATTTTAGTCTCATGCTCTGGTGCTACCTCGGTATGCGAAATACCGTGCCCGGCTGTCATTAAATTAACCTGATACGGACGGATTAACTGCTTCGATCCCAGACTATCGGTGTGCATAATGGTGCCTTCGATCATCCAGGTAAAGGTTTGCAGGCCAATATGCGGGTGTGGCCCCACATCCAAGCCATCGCCTTGCGGAAAATGTACCGGCCCTGCATGATCCAAAAAGCACCATGCACCTATCATGCGTTTGTGACGGCTGGGTAAGGCTCGTTTGATGACCGTGCCTTGACCGATTTCTGCACGACGAATGGGAAATTCCTGAATTGATTGAGGGGCGGATGATTCGCATTGTTGTGAATCAGAGATGTCCGTGTCATGGTTGGTGGTCATGGTTTTTTATCCTTTATGATCTTTAATCATATTTTTTCTTTTCATCGGTGCTGAAAAATGAGAAGTATCTTTGAGCATAGCCTGTCTGGTCCATCGGGTCTTTGGTGGTTAAGTAACTGTTTGAGGGCTTGGCTTGAATCAAAAATATCGATTCTTTCAAGCCATTTTTAGCTCATCTCTTGACGTACTCTCGCCTCTCATTTTTCTATCAGTTTCTTCTTCTATCTCGACATAAAGCGCATAAAAATAAATTCATTCTTTGCTATTTTTCAATTAAATTGAAGAGCCAAAATTTTTAATTAGATTTTCTAATTGATCCACTCTGTACTTTTTTATTGAAGCGTCAAGCCTTATGACTCGTCGAAATGTGTTGGTTTTACTTTGGGTGCTTCTTCCTGCGCTGCTGACAGCAGGCATTTTATCGATTGCTGGAAATCCTTCCGATGGTATTCGCCTCGGCTTACTCTCACTTCCAGGAGTATGGCTGATTTATCGTGCGATATCACGCACTCGGTTGGGTTGGAAAGTGGCAGCTATTTGTTGGTGGCTGGTTTTTCTCGGCGATGCCAGTTTGCGTTCATTGAGCTGGTTTGTGTATCAAAGTGATACCGATGCTTATTTTATTGTGCAAGCGATTGCCAACACCACAGCGCAAGAAGCGCTTGAATTTCTTCAATTGCATGCTCAAACGCTACTCTTGGCGAGTTTGGCATTTAGTATCGGTTTTATCGGTTATTTCTGGGTCTGTTTTAAACCTACTTTCCGCGACTTATCGGCGCATGTGTTTCAGGTTCGACTGAACCGTTATTTGTGTTCGTTTTTAGGTGTATTGGCGCTAGCTAGTTATCTGATCGAGCCATCGCGTGCCCAGCATCCGGTGCTCTATTGGACAGACTATTATTCTAAAATTCAAAATTTTAAGCATCAGATCGATACCCATCAGCAGATACACGATGTATGGCTGGAAACTGCCAAACATAAGTTGGTGCTCGATAACCAGCAGCCTCAGTCGCAAACGCATACCCTATTGATCACCGATAGTGTCACCAGCAAAAATTTTGGTGTGTGTGGTTATCCGCGTAATACCACGCCAGAGCTAGAAAAATATAGCAGCTCTTTTAAAATTTTCTGTCAGGCCTTTTCACCAGCGGCATCCACTATTGGCGCACTGAAAATGAAACTGACCGAGGCTCGTCACGTCGAGCAAAGCCAGTATGCCACCGAAAGTGTGCTGGCTTATGCCAAGGCCGCAGGCTTTAAGGTGTACTGGATCAGTAATCAAAATGACAGCTATATTTCCTCGCTTTTTGGTTCTTTTGTGGATGAGCAAATTTATACCAATCATCGCTCAGGACGTAGCAGTCATTCTTTTGATGAAAAGCTTTTGCCAGTGTACCAAGAAATCTTAACGCGTCCAGAACCCAAAAAACTGATTATTGTGCACATGCTCGGTGCACATCCAAATTATCAGCTCCGCTATCCGCAGCAGTTTGATCGCTTTTCATCAGAAAGTACCGACGCTGTAGAATCACAGCTAGAACAAAACGATATTGGGATGCTGGTTCAACAGCAGCGCAATTATTACGACAACAGTATTTTATATCAGGACTGGTTGATTGGTCGTTTCTTCCAGACCTTACAAAAAAATGATCACGCACAGCGGCGCTCATTTGTTTTTGTATCCGATCATGGCAACGAAGTGGGTCATGAGATCGATTTTGCTGGCCATAGTCCAAATACGCAAGCAGGCTATCAAGTGCCTTTAGTTGTTTGGCACAATGGAATAAAAGACACGGGCGTCAATTTAAACTCACCCATCAATACTGCCGATGTGGATCAAATGATGATGGAGCTAATGGGCTTACATGAGCGCAATCCACACACGCATGATTCATTGCTCAGCCATAATTATTTATTTCATCCCTCTTCGAACTGGCCCTACTGGAAAGCGACAGCGTCGTCTTAAAATTACCACCGACTTAAAAGAAAAAAGAGCGCCAATTGGCGCTCTTTTTTTTAAACTTTAAGGGATTTCAACTTCACTACCACGAGCAAGCTCTTGTCGTAAATTTGGCAAAATGCGATGCATTTTGAAAGCCCAAATTTACTCCCATTCAATGGTTGCAGGGGGTTTAGACGACACGTCGTAGACAACACGTGAAACGTCTTTAATTTCATTCATGATACGCGTTGAGATCTTATCGACCAATTCGTATGGTAAGTGTGCAAAACGCGCGGTCATGAAATCGACTGTTTCTACAGCACGTAACGCAATCACCCATGCATAACGACGACCATCTCCGACCACACCCACAGATTTTACAGGTTGGAACACAGCAAATGCTTGTGCTGTTTTGTCGTACCAACCACTGGCACGTAATTCCTGCATAAAGATGTCATCGGCAAGGCGAAGAATATCGGCATATTCTTTTTTCACTTCACCCAAAATACGCACACCCAAACCAGGACCTGGGAATGGATGACGATAAATCATGCTATGTGGCAAGCCCAATGTGGTGCCCAGTTTACGCACTTCATCTTTAAACAAGTCGCGTAATGGCTCAACCAAATCAAACGCCAAGTCTTCTGGTAAACCGCCCACATTATGGTGCGATTTAATCACATGCGCTTTACCTTGTTTGCTGGCTGCAGATTCAATCACATCAGGATAAATTGTGCCTTGCGCCAAGAATTTTACACCGTCAAGTTTACGTGCTTCTTCTGCAAACACTTCAATAAACTCGCGGCCAATAATTTTACGTTTTTTCTCTGGATCAACTTCACCAGCCAACGCAGTCAAGAAACGCTCTTCAGCATCGGCACGGATCACACGGATGCCCATGTTGTCTGCAAACATTTGCATAACTTGATCGCCTTCGTTTAAACGAAGTAAACCGTTGTCGACAAATACGCAGGTCAGCTGATCGCCAATTGCCTTGTGCAGCAATGCTGCCACCACAGATGAATCGACACCACCAGATAAACCGAGCAATACTTTTTCATCGCCAATTTGCTGACGCAGTTGCTCTACACGCAAATCGATAATGTGTTCCGGTGTCCAGAGGCCGCCACATCCACAAATTTTGTGAACAAAGTTAGACAGTAATTCTGCACCTTTAGCGGTATGTGTCACTTCCGGGTGGAACTGCACGCCATAAAAACGGCGCGTTTCATCAGACGCAGCCGCAAACGGACAGCTTGGTGTACTTGCAGTAGTTACGAAACCTTCTGGTAAACGACCGACTTTGTCGCCATGGCTCATCCAGACATGCAGCTGGTTCTCACGATCTTGTAAATTACCGATCAGTGGGTCACGGTGCTGGATATCCACTTCGGCATAACCAAATTCATGCACAGTACCCGGTACTACTTGACCGCCCAGTTGCTCTGACATGGTTTGGAAACCATAACAAATCCCCAATACCGGTACACCAAGCTCAAAAACAACTTGAGGCGCACGTGGACTACCTTCCACATGTACACTTTCAGGTCCACCCGACAAGATAATGCCGTTCGGATTAAATGCACGAATGTCTTCTTCAGACATATCAAAAGCATACATTTCAGAATATACGCCGGCTTCACGTACACGACGCGCAATCAGCTGGCTGTATTGAGAACCGAAATCCAAAATTAAGATACGATCATCAGTAATGTGAGTATTGGTTGTCATGATTACACAACTATGCAAGGCAACGAGAGAAGCGCAGTATTCTAACATTTTTCACTGTACCGCGCACGCTCTTTCCTTCAACAATCAAACTCGCTAAAAGAGTCGATGAAATACAAGGATTTACTTACTTAATGTGCGTGCGTATAACGCTCGATTTGAATCACCTCAATATCGGTCGGTTTATAGCGATGTGTATCGACTTCACCCACCACACGAACATGATCACCGACCTTCAAATTGGCCTGTCGCCATAGGTCATCGTCAATCTCCACACCAATGCGACCGGTCGCATCTTGAAACTGATAATGATCGCCTTTGAGGTGCTGGGTAATCTGTCCAATCAGAGTAATGCCTGTTTCGTCTTTAAGCTGAGCGATTTGTTGCACATTCAATTTATTTTTAGCCGCTTCTTGAATAATCACATGATCATCCTTACCCGCAAAGGCCATCGATGAGGCCGCTAAACCGACCATAAGCGACAATAACGTCGTTGTTTTTTTCACAGATCATCTCCTTTTATTATTCAACTTGTTGTGATCTAAACAGAATTTCACGAGATTGTCGGGTAGAGATTTGTAAGAGGCAAATCAAGCCGCTTGATCAGTATTACTTTTCAATTGCGGTATCGATACTAAACTTGCCTGCGCCATATAGCATCAAGAAAAATAACCCACCTGCCATCGCAAAGTTTTTCATAAAGTTAATGGCTTGTGCACTATCGGCGCCTTCATGAAAAATAAATGCCGTGATGATGCTAAAAATTCCTAGACCAAACGCTGCAAAGCGGGCCTGAAATCCAAACAGCAACGCCAGACCACCACCAAGCTCTACCAGAATCGTCAGAGGTAATAATGCTCCCGGCACTCCCATAGACTCCATATAACCTACTGTTGCAGTATAAGCAGTCAGTTTGCCCCAACCCGCTACAATAAAAATATAAGCCATCAATACGCGGGCCACCAAGCTGACCACACCATTTACACCGTGATGAGCAACTGCATTTTTAACGATAACATTTGGATTAAACATCAGATATACCTCATTATTTGAACATGTTTTGGAATACTGAGATTCTATGTAGAATTATTTTTGCAATAAACATTATTAAAAATACAAATTGTTCCATTTTGAGAACAATAAATCTCTTTCAGATTGTTACTTTATCGTACTGACTTTCCGGTACAGCACTGTTAGGATTTGGATACAATTTTGCACTTTGATGCCCCATGGAACTCTTCGATTTTATTTTACATGTTGATGACCACCTCCTTGAATTCATTCGAAATTATGGAGTCTGGATCTATGCCATCTTGTTTCTGATTATTTTTGTAGAAACTGGTTTGGTGGTCATGCCTTTTTTACCAGGTGACAGTTTATTATTTGCAGCCGGTGCGCTGGCTGCCTCAACCGGTGCCATGGATCCTTGGCTACTGGGTTTGCTGTTATTTATTGCAGCGGTGCTGGGTGATACGTTGAATTATCACATCGGACGCTTTATCGGACCGCGTGTGTTTGAAATGAACTCTCGTTTTATCAATAAGTCACATTTGGTCAAAACCCATGCTTTTTTTGAGCGTCATGGCGGTAAAACCATTATTTTTGCACGCTTTATTCCGTTTGCCCGTACCTTTGCGCCGTTTGTGGCGGGCGCAGGCAGTATGAATTACAAATTTTTCCTAAGTTATAACGTCGTGGGTGCCTTTTTATGGATTGGCTCGTTTATTACGCTTGGGTATTTGTTTGGCAATATGCCTGTGGTCAAAGACAATTTCACGCATTTGATTTTTGGCATTATTATTTTAAGTATTTTGCCTGGCGTGATCGGGTTTGTACGCCAAAAATATCTAAATAGACGCCAAACCTTGCAAAAATAAACGCTTAAAAGAATCTAAAAATCACCGGAAGCATACAGACCACCAACAGTAAGGCAGAACCTTTATACAAATGTTCTGCCCGCACACCACGAACATTTCCTGCCAGCAAAGCACGCCCAAAACACATCCAAAAGAACGCAACAGGCAACAAAATCAGGCTAAACAATATAAAGACATGCACGGTATTGTAGAGCGACTCCCAAGTTTCGGGCGGGAAAATACCCGCAGCAAACAGCAAGGCTTTCGGATTTTTTAAACTGGCAAAAAAGATCTGACGTGGTTTAATCGAGATGTGTTGCTGACTATGACGCTCAAGATGTGAACTTTTCCATAAATTAAATGCCAGCCAAATGACATACATGGCACTAATGGTATGCAAAATCGGAATCAAAGCAGGCCAGATGGGTTCACCCAAGTGAATAAAAATGGCCCAGAGGCTAATGCCATAAATGTATCCCAGCCACTCTGCTGGCACCGCATAAGCTGTTTTTACAATACCTTGCTGGTGGGCAGCACTGGCCAGCAGGGCGTTGGTTGGCCCTGGAATCAACAGTACCGCGATCATCGCGATGACAAAAAACCAACTCTCAATCATGCAGTATCCATAATGATGAAGAAGCAGCACACCTTATAGGAAAGTCATTTCATCTGACAAGTTTTATACACTGACCGCACAGGAAAATCGACACAAAAACAGCAGTACTATTTTATAAGATTTTAATTTTTATAAACAATTTTAATAATATTTTGAAAAACTTAATTTTCGGTTTTACACCAAACTTGTGCGTAAAACCGAAGGCTTAGTATAAAATCCTTATCGTTTTCCGGTCATAATCGGGCAATTTTTAAACTGTGCAGCTTGAGCAATCGCCTGCTGCTGGCCCAAAACACGAGATAATTCCGTGTTTTTGGTTTCAGATGACTGACCAAGATTGACTGAAACCGACGGTCCAAAGCCCCAACCGCCACGTCCCCAACCACCACCGAGCCCTAAGCCAACACCGACACCTGTACGTTTGGGTGTTTGTACGCCGCTGTTAATATACGTCTGAATCCGATTGTATTCACTTTGCAATTGCGAGCAATTGAGTGATTGATACTGCGTAGGTGAAACGTAGGTGGGTTTTACAGTGGTTGCACATGCACCGAGCAGTAAACTAGCGGCCACTAAAGGCACAACATTTAAACCTTTCATATATGATTCCCTTTAAAGCGATTCGATTTCCCTGAACAACGCTTGATAGGCCAAGGTCAGTTTATGTTCAGGTGCCAAATGAACCAACGGCAAGTTCTTGAGATGTGATTCCTTCATCAATACTGAAGGCGGCAACATATGATTGAGTACAGGTAAGCCTTCATCTTTCAATTGTTGCACCACTTCGCGTGGAAGTTTGGCTTGTGCCTGAAACTGATTGACCACAATTCCTTCAATTTCGAGACGATCATTATGATCATCTTGGGTTTCGATCACATTTTCAATCAATGTTTGTAACGCACGTTTGGAAAATACATCACAATCAAAAGGGATCAGGACACGATCGGCCGCGATTAATGCCGATAAAGTAAAGAAATTGAATGCAGGCGGCGTATCAATATAAATCCGGTCATATTGACCAGCAAGTGAGGTAATCGCATCACGCAATTTATAAATTTTATGCTTGGACTCGAGCGCATGTTCAAGATTACCCAGTTTTGGGCTAGCAGGAAGCACATCTAATTGAGGAAACGCGGTAGGATGAATAAAACTGTCGAGCCCTTTGGCACGCGATTTCAAAAGTGAGCCGATGGCATTGCCAATCAAGCCCTTGGGCTGATTTCCACCGAGTACATCGTCGTAGAAATTTTCAATATTGGGCTCAAGTACGGGTTTGTCTGCCGCGTAGGTGGCCGCTTCACCCAGCAAATACTGGGTGGAGTTGGCCTGTGGGTCAAGATCGATTACTAAGGTTTTAAAATGCTTGGCACTGATTGCGGCCAGATTTACCGTAATACTGGATTTTCCAACCCCACCTTTTTGATTGAATACCACTCTTGTCAGCATACTTCCCCCGCTTCGTGTTTATTTTTCTTTCGTACACAGTTTAACCCAGCATACGAAATAAAAGGAAAAGTATGTCAAACAATTAGTTAAAAACTGGTTTGATGATCACCAGACTCATGATTGCCACAAATGCAATCGCCCCCAAGAATAGTCCGGCACGACGTTGGACCAGTAAAATTTGATTATCCTTTTTAAAGGCTTTCATGAGCGATGACAACAGTACCAAAAACAGAACCATCTTGGCATAAAACCAAGGCTGAACCTGAAAATGCTTCATAAACAGCAATACAACACCCGTTATCAGCACAATGCTATAACTTAAATGTTGCAAGGCTGTGAGCGGCACACGGGCAATTGGATTGGGCTGCTGATTTTGCGTACCGATAAATAAGGTGAAAGCACGAGCGACAAAGACGACCAGTGCGACGGTCACCGCAGTCATATGAATTATTTTAGTGATGAGATGCGCATCCATATTTTATCACCTCAACGTTTCGGCGCATGTGCACAATCTGGGCTATCTGGTGCCTGCCCTTGCCACTCTTGAGGAACATAAGCATGAATGGCCAAAGCATGAATACGTGCCGGGCTCATTAAATCGGCAGCTAGCGCATAAACTTTCTGGTGACGCTGTACCAAACGTAATCCTTCAAATATCGGACTGACCAGCACAACTTTAAAATGGCTTTCTTTTCCCGGAAAATATCCTCCATGACCGGCCGACTCATTGATGACCTCAAGATGAATAGGATTCAGTGACATCAATCGCTCTGTTAATTGCTGTTCAAGGCTCATGCGTTTTCCTTTTATAGATTCAACTTCTAGGCAGTATATCGTGTTCTCTCTGTTTTCATTGATCATTTATTGAATACCCGCCCAAGAAATCACATTCATTTTCGATCACCTCTTAGCCAATACGGGACGTTTTAAGCTTATACTGCCTTTATTTTATTCAATCAGTCGATTTATTTGCATAAAGGTGTTGACCCTTGTTTTTCTTAATGTATTATAGGCGGCACGCGGGAATAGCTCAGTTGGTAGAGCACAACCTTGCCAAGGTTGG
>NZ_JVOR01000043.1:0-1674 GCF_001054715.1 Acinetobacter sp. 243_ASPC
GCATGAAGTCAGACCGTAAAGAATAAAATATGGTGCGATGATCACATGATTTCACTTCAAAACACATCATGACATAGGTAATTACCAGAATTCGCGTATACTTCTCCTACCCAAAACTTGTAAGCATAAGAAAAGCTTATGGCTTTTCGACTCTTAAAGAAATCATAAAACGAAATATCCATTTTTTCATCTTCTCATGCTAATTTTTTAAGTAAATTATTATCTGAAGTATGGATTAATAAAGGTTTTCTAAAAATTTTTATATCGAAATAAATACACTTATCATACTTCATCGAATAATTTTGTCTGATAATACCCTTTTTCCTCAGCTAGTTTATGATCTTATGAAAAAAAACCTAATTGCAACACTAGCCTCATCACTTTTGTTCACTGCATGCACATCTAGTATTATTAGTAATACTAATAATATTAAATCAATTGGTATGCCCAATCCTGCCAGTGTTCATTGTGAAAAAATAGGTGGAAAATCTTTCACCAAAAAAAATTTAGCTGGTGATGAGTTTGCATTTTGTAAGCTTTCAGATGGGTCAGAAGTAGATGCATGGGAGTTATTTAGATCTGCTCATCAACAAGATCATACTAACTTCATAGTTCATTATGATGCTACCAAGAAGCAAAAAGTTTTGAGTAAAATACAGAATCAAAAATTAGAAACAGTATATGTATTAGATAATTTAAGTATCATTGTAGTCTCTGTTCCTCAATCTAAGGTAAAAGAAATTGTTAATGAAATAGAAAAGACAGATGGTGTATTCGGAGTTCAAGAGGACTCAGTGAATCAACTTTATTAATAAAATTTGACATTATTTCCAGCCAATGGATTTAAATTAATTAGAATTTAAAATTAGCGAGTATAGAAATTTCATGCAATGACTGAGTAAAACTATCTCGCTAATTTTATTTTGATTTAACAAAAGTCTAAAAATAATATTTTAGTCATCTGGCTGACTTGTCATACTCTCAACATACAACTACATGTACGACGTTTTCTTTCATGAACCTAGCTTCAATAGCTACTAATTCTTGACTCAAAAAGTTAGTACTCATTAATAAATAAGTGGCTACGAAAATAAGCGTCTATGATTAATTTTAGTAGAGGGCATTGCTCATTGCCTATTGCTCTGTAGCCAGGTAAAAGAAGAGAGCATCATAATCTTTGATCAGCCAGAAAAGATGAACTGGTCACATAGTGCTTGCATGAATTTCAAGCATTAAAAAACCACTTAGGATTAATGCACCTAAGTGGTTGTTTTATATGGTAGGCCCACCGTGACTCGAACACGGGACCAACGGATTATGAGTAAAGACAAGTTTCAATAAAAAATATAATAAAAACAAAATCTTAATATAGGTTGATGATTTTTTTATTAGTAAAATCAACGAGACCATGCATAAAATACTAAGTCTATATATTTTAAAGTAAAATTAAAAAATCACCTAAAAATACACCGTAAGAATAAATTTATTAAATTTTCTATGTGTCAGTTAATAAAGACAATATTTTTCAATGTAAAGTACAATAGACCGCGAAAAGACCTCAGTTCTCTAAAAGACCTTAAAGATAGACCACAGAAATGTAATAAGTTTTGGATAGACCGCAAAAGACCATAAACTCTTAACATGCATGAAGTCAGACCGTAAAGAATAAAATAT
>NZ_JVOR01000044.1:0-207 GCF_001054715.1 Acinetobacter sp. 243_ASPC
AAATCCGTGTGTCGGCAGTTCGATCCTGCCTCACGCCACCATATATTTGAAAGTTTCTAATCCCTGATCCCATCAGGGATTTTTTTTGGGCGAAATTTTACGCAGTTAGTTAAAAAATCACGATTTTTTGTTGACTAATGCCGACAGATACGGCTTAATACATCCCATCGGCGCGATAGCTCAGTCGGTAGAGCAACGGATTGAAAA
>NZ_JVOR01000045.1:0-25248 GCF_001054715.1 Acinetobacter sp. 243_ASPC
AGTAAAAATTGCCACGATGTTCTTAAGATAATTTTAAGTTTAGGAAGAGAACCTGAACTGAACCTTAAAAGAAACGCAAGATGACAATTGATATTTTCAAAATTTTGCAATTCTACTTATTTTTTTCATATGCTGAGAATAAAAAAATAACTTGAGCGTTCAAAACCGCATGTATTGAGAATACAGACCCTTAGTCTTTTTGAATAAATTACGAATAAATCTGATACCTAATGTACTGCTTTTAACCCACAAACGCTCGACCACGCAGCAAAGCGCTTCAAAATTGTGGCCCAGATTTGTGGATTTTGGGTGACTATTTAAAAGGCATATGAGGCAATCGCAGTGGCGATCGGGGTTTGCTCGTGGTTAAACATGGTCATGCGCATGGTGCAGCCTTTGCGGCCAAATCTTAAGGTTTCCGCCCGCGCAATAAAAAATTTACCCCGCCCCGGCGCCAAGTAATCGACACGCATATCGACAGTGGCTAAACGTGATACTTTTTTGATGGCCTCTGGCATATCCGTAGCTTCAGTACGTTTATAAACTTCTGCCATCGCGACAATTCCACCAATGCTATCGAGTAATGTTGCGGCAACCCCTCCATGCAAAATCTGAAAGGCAACATTGCCAATCAGGCTGGGCTTCATTTCAAAATAACCTTCAATTTGCCCATCGACCACCCGCATGGTCATGGCATTGTGCGAGAAGAAAGGCGAATGATTAAACGCATGACATAACTGGTTTAAAATTACATTTAGGTCAATTTCTTCACCTAAATGAATATGCCCCGTCCATAGTTTTGTTGATTCACTCATAAAACACTCAATATCGATAAATCTGCGTTAACACTAATTCAGTTTGTACAAATGCCTGCTGATGGGTCTACAATATCCCACAAGTTTAATACTGAACCTTGAGATTGTTATGACTTATACGTTCAATCGTCCCGCTTTTCCAGCAACTCGCATGCGTCGTATCCGTAAAAATGATCAACTGCGCGCCATGGTCAGTGAAACGCATCTGACACCTCATCATCTCATTTATCCAGTATTTGTATTGCCTGGCCAAAATCAGCGCCAAGAAATTCCAAGTATGCCCAATATTCATCGTTTGTCGGCAGATCTGTTGCTAAAAAAAGCTGAACAGCTACTCGAACTTGGGGTATCTAAGCTGGCTCTTTTTCCGGTCACCCCGCAAGAAGACAAAAGCCTGAGTGCTGAAGCTGCTTGGCGTGACGACGGTCTGGTACAAGAAACCTGTCGTTTACTCAAAAAAGAACTACCTGAAATGGTGCTCATCACCGACGGCGCGCTCGACCCATATACCACGCACGGTCAAGATGGCATTATCGATGACACCGGCTATGTACTCAACGATGAAACCGTAGAATGTCTGGTCAAGCAAGCGTTAAGCCACGCCGCTGCGGGTGCCGACGTAATTGCACCAAGCGATATGATGGACGGACGTATCGGGGCAATTCGACAGGCACTTGAGCAACACAACTTTATCTATACCAATATCATGGCGTATTCAGCCAAATATGCCTCAAGTTTTTATGGGCCGTTTCGTGATGCGGTCGGTTCGGCAAGTAACTTAAAAGGCGGTAATAAATACAATTACCAGATGGATGTAGGGAATCGTGCCGAAGCTTTACATGAAATTGCACTGGATTTGCAAGAAGGCGCCGACATGGTGATTGTTAAGCCCGGCATGCCTTATTTAGATATTGTACGTGAAGTCAAAGATACCTTTGGCGTGCCTACTTTTATTTATCAGGTCAGTGGTGAGTACGCCATGCTGGCAGGTGCGATTCAAAATGGCTGGTTATCCGAAAGCGTGATTCTTGAATCACTCATGAGCTGTCGTCGCGCAGGTGCAGATGGAATCTGGACTTACTTTGCAGATGTTGCAGCCCAAAAACTTAAAGAGATGAACTAAACTCACGTGTGAACGAATCGAACATGAGCATGCATATTGCCATTATTGGTGCTGGAATCAGTGGCCTTTTAACCGCTTTGGAACTGGTCGAGCACGGCTGTCAGGTCTCGATTTTTGATCAGCAGCGCGCCGGTCAGGCTGCCTCATGGGCAGGTGGTGGAATATTGTCACCGATGTATCCGTGGCGCTATCCACATGCGGTCAATACCCTTGCTCAGCATGGCAAAGACTTGTACCAAACATGGAATGAAAAGCTACTGCCTCAAACCGGTATTGATTTTGAAATCCACAATACTGGCATGCTTATTTTCGATGAATCCGATTTTGAAATCGGGCTCGATTATGCCGAGCATTTTCATCAGCCTATGCAACGCGCTGACTATGTCGAGCGTGATGCACTTGAACAGATTAATCCATGGATAGCCAATAAATATCAGCACGCGATTTATTTTTCAGCACTGTCTAATATTCGTAATCCGCGTCTGTTGCAATCGATTGTGCAGTATTTAAAACAGCATCCACGCGTTGCGTTTTTTGATGATCAACCCATTGAAAAATTTATATTTGACCAAGACAGCATACAGGCCATGAAGAGTGCTACAGGTCAAGTTTTTCACGCCGACCAATTTGTGCTGGCAACGGGTGCATGGAGTCAACTCTGGAGCGATCAACTGGGCGTTCGTCTGCCGGTATGCCCTGTACAAGGCCAAATGCTGTTATTTAAAACGCCTGCGCACTGGTTACCCACCATGTGTATGAATCAGGTGATGTATTTGATTCCAAGACAAGATGGTCATGTGGTATGTGGCTCAAGCATGGCAGACTGTGGCTACAGGACCGACACCGACACATCCACACAGCAACGTATTTTAGAGGCCTGTTTAGACATGGTGCCTGAACTGGCACAGTTTCCAGTCATTAAAAGATGGGCGGGCTTGCGCCCTAGCTCGCCGACCGGGGTGCCTTATATCGGCATGCTGCCAAATATCGAAAATCTCTGGCTCAACACCGGACATTTTCGAAATGGGCTGTGCATGGGGCCAGCCTCTGCACGTTTGTTACGCCAGCTTATGCTTGATCAACCCACTTTCACCGATCCAAAGCCATACGCGCCCGAGCGACTATTTCAGGGCAGCGAAATAGAGCTGAGCGTTTAAGGGTAAATATCTTGAAGGGCCTGCGCTAAAGCTGGAAATTTAAACTGATATCCAGCTTCCAATAACGCTTTAGGTGCAACAAACTGGCCATTTAAAATAAGTTGCGATTGTTCACCCAGTAAAGTTTTAAACAAACACGCCGGCGCAGGGAGAAACGGACGGCGTTTTACTTGCTGAGCGGCGGTTTTTACAAAAGCTTTTTGCGTGGTGTGATCGGGCGCAACGGCATTAAACACAATTTGCTCACTCTGCACATGCAGTAAAAATTCGATAATCGCCAGCACGTCTTCAATATGTACCCAGACTACAGGTTGGCGCCCAGAACCAATCACACCCACTGTATTGAGCTTAATTGGCAGCATCATCTGTGGCAAAATGCCCCCATTTTTGGCAAATACCACGCCCAAGCGCATGATTTTGGTATCAAACTGCGTATACGACAGCGCAGTTTTTTCCCATTGCTGGCAGAGTTCAGACATGAAAATTAACTGCGGTGGTGATTGTTCGTCGCATACCTGTTGCCAAGTTTCACTTTCATCAATGCCGTAATAACCAATGGCAGATGCCGATACAATCCGCTTTGGTTGTTGCTGATGCTGTAGCAGCCATTCAAAGACACGTTGTGTGGTCTTGATGCGACTGTCGATCAGGGCTTGCTTACGTGCTTTAGTCCAGCGCCGCTGTCCAATATTTTCACCGGCCAGATTTACCACATAATCGAGAGGCTGATCGATCTGGTTTAAATCGTCAATCCATTGTAAATTTTCATGTTGAAAGGATTGCGCCAAATGTCGCGTCAGGGCATAAATGCGATAATTCAAATGCAGCAAATAAGGCAATAAATGGCTACCGATAAAGCCTGAGGCGCCTGTAATTAAAAGTGTTGGAAGTTTTTGGTTCATAGTCTGTCACGTTGCTTATTGCTCTTCTTAAGCTTGAGTGTAACGCACTCGATTGATCCACTAAAACCCTGTTACTGAAACATTTTGTCGGCCATACGTTGCGCCTGCTTACCATAAAACCAGTACGTAATCAGATACAGTGGAATCGCCAAAACCAGTACCATAATCGCAATCAGGCTCACAAATTGAGGTTGTTGCAAATACAGTAAAAAGTTTTGAATAATTTCTGGGTCATTTCGTGAAAACAAATACAAACCCAGCAATACGCCAGCGCAGTTATAGCCCCAAAAAATTAAAGTGAAACCCAAAGTCAGTTTTTTTCGTTCTTGCTGCGTTGGGGCGCGTTTTTCACGTTTTAAAAACTGATAGAGCACTACAATCATAGCCACCAAATACGGTACGGCTGTTACTATTCCACCCACACCTATTGGCAATATTGCAGCCACTACGCCTGCAATGAGGGTAGTCAGTAAACAGATCAGAAAAAACCAGATAAAATAACGGCGTAAAGCAGTCATGCACACCACAACATCAACAATAAAAATTTATTTTATGTTTTTTTCAATTTTTTTTCATGTTCTTGTCAACCATTTTGGTCGGTCATTCGTTATTAAGGGTATAAGGTCTGCAGCAACCGATTTTAATTGCACGGCATCCGCAATAAATCGGAGACCTTTCACTATGACATCCACTTTAGATATGTTTTGTTAGCAGCCAAACGTGATTTAAAGTTTTTGACCGACGATTTCTCATCACTCGAATCGTCGGTCTTTATTTTTTAGTGATCTGTTTTTTTTAGATATAAATCTCAGATTCATACATTTTCATTAACTCTCCTTCGTCAGTTTTCACCATTATTAAAAATTGCCATCCACACTTTTCATAAAAATTAGTCATATCTGTAATTAAATATAATTTTTCAAACCCTCGTGTAGCACAATCTACTTTGACAAAATTTAAAAGCTGTTTTGCCAGATGTTGATTCCTGTATTTTTCTTCCACAAATAATGCACACAGATTAGGTGTTAAATCAGTCCGCTCATGGAAATCATTTTCAATAATGCCAGCCCCAGCCACAATATTTCGATTTTTATCAATCATCACATACCATTCAGGCACAGCATTTAGATGATCAATGGCAACCTGCATGCTCTCTAAATAGGCTTGATAAGGAATATCCCAATTCTTTGAAAACCACTTTGCTGCTTGTTCTTTAAATTCAGGATGTGTTGAAATTTTAATGGTCTGCATTGAAACTATGATCCTCTAATATTGTGATTCATACTGTTATCATGATTTTGATGAGACTAAAAAGCTATGATAAAAACTGAAACCTGCACTATTAATGCAAAATAAATAATATTTACAATTCTGTACACTTTAAAGCTAAGAGTAAAATTGATTTGCGCAAACCGGATTTACAGTAATCCGTCATTGCGTCATAGCATTCTAAAGCTTCAACCTAATCCTGTTATCAACTAAGTTTGATCGTTAGCGGGTTTACTCTCACTTTCAACGACAAAATCACGTTGATAGGATTGAGTACCTTCACCTGTGTTTCCAATCCAACGAATTTTTAAATCATATTGATGAATGGTCATTATGAATCTCTTGTTCTGTTTTAAGTAAAAACCAAATCAGCTTTTCACTTGAGTAGCATCTGAATTGGATTGTGATTTATGCTACCTTATCTGCTATTCAAAAACAGGTAGTTCATCAGCAATGACCGTGCGTTTTTTTCATACTTCAGACTGGCATTTGGGGCAGTTTTTTTATAATCACTCCCGCCACTACGAGCATGAACAATTTCTGGCATGGTTACTTGAGCAAATCAAGGTCAAACAACCTCATGCCTTATTAATAGCGGGTGATATTTTTGACGTGATTAATCCAAGTTCACAGGCCCAAAAGCAGCTTTATCAATTTCTGGCAGATGCGCATAACCTTGCGCCGCATATGCAAACCTTAATGATTGCAGGAAATCACGATTCGGGTTATCGCATTGAACAGGTCGAGCCGTTATTAGAAAAATACAATGCCAAAGCGGTGGGTGTGATTCGCTGGAATCAAGATAAAACCTTGAATCTTGATCGTTTGATTTTACCGATTTACGATCAGGTACAACAGATTGTGGCGTGGTGCATTGCTCTTCCTTTTTTACGCTCGGCCGAAATTACGGGCGTGAACGAACAGACCAGTAACAGTCAAAATGCAATTGGTTATTTACACCAGCAACTGATTGCCGAGGCCAAACGCCGCAAAACCGACGAGCAGGCCTTAATTATGATGTCACATGCGCATATGCAGGGCGGTGAAACCTCAGATTCAGAACGTCCGATTATCATTGGCAACGAAGAGGCACTTTCCACAGCACTCTTTGAAGATGCGATCGATTATGTCGCACTGGGGCATTTACATAAACCTCAGAAAGTGGGTCAGACCCATATTCGCTATAGCGGCTCCCCTATTCCCCTGTCATTTAGTGAAATCAACTATAAGCACCAAGTAATGGATGTGACCATTAAGCCAGAAATTTCAGACAATCATCTTCAATGTGATGTTTTACTGGTGCCAAGAAGCGTGAAGCTGCATAAAATTACAGGTGAATTGCAAGACGTTTTAACAAGCTTGGCAGCACTCCCACATGGCGAAATTGAAGAGATTGATCAGCGCGAATACGTCGACATCGAATATTTCAGCCGCACACCACCTCAGCCGAATCTTCGTCAACAATTTGAACAGGCTTTGCCTGCAAACCGTTACCGATTGGTTCGGATTTCCAGACAATACGCCACAGATGGATCAAGCCGTCGCTTAGAGCAACAGGTTCATCTCGAACCGCCAACGCCTGAAAAACTATTCGAACAACTTTGGGACAAAAAAGGCTATAGCGCAGATGATGACGTTAAAAAAGACTTTATGAGCCTTGTTGCGCAGGCACAACAACAACTTGAAGAACTTAAAAAGAATTAAAGCCATCTCATGAAAATTTTATCCATCCGACTCAAAAATCTGGCCTCTTTGTCTGACGAGCATTTCATTGATTTTGAATCTGAGCCTTTGGCCAGTGCAGGACTGATCGCGATTGTGGGTAAAACAGGCGCAGGTAAATCCACCATTTTAGATGCCATATGTCTGGCTTTATTTAACAAAATTCCACGACTCAAAGAAAGCGATGGCAAGCTTACCGATGTCGATGGCTCCGAGCTCCTGACCAACTCCCCTTTGACCGTTTTACGCCGCGGCTGTGCGCACGGTTTTGCTGAACTCTGCTTTGTCGCGCAGGATCAAAAACATTATCTGGCGCGCTGGGAAATTAAACGTGCCCGCGAGAATGCCACCGGCAAACTGCAAAATGTTCAACGCTCACTCAAGTGCCTCACCGATGGCGTGGTGGTTGCAGACAAAAGTAAAGCGGTAGAGTCACACATACAGCACATCACACAGCTCAGTTTTGAGCAATTTACCCGTGCGGTATTACTGGCGCAATCTGAGGTGACGGCTTTTTTAAAAGCACGTGACACCGAACGGGGTGAGCTGCTTGAATACCTGACCAACTCAGCGATTTTTGCTAAAATTGGACAACTGGCATTTGAAAAAACTAGAGAAATCAGCAATCAACGTAAAAGTTTAGAAAGTCATTTGGGCTATATCGAGATACGCTCAGATGAGGAAGTAGCGGAGTTACAAGCGCAATTTGAATCGGTTCAGCAACAGGTGGTGCGGCTTGAAGAAGCAAAGACGCAATTCAGACAACAACAGCAATGGTTTGAGCAACGCGACAAACTTGATCAGGATATCCGCTTAAAACAACAACATTACGATGTACAACTTAAAGCACAAGAAAGCCTTGAGAAAGATCGCCTGTTGCTGAGCCAGTTAGAAACATTTTCTGAGATACGTCCGATTGTATTTCAGCAGCAGCAGATCCAAAAAACACTACAACAACTCATTCCGCAAATTCAACTTCAGCACACCGAGTTCAATACCCTAAGCACACAATTCGAGCAAGAAAAAACGCGCTATAGCCAAATCGAACAAAGCCTACATCAGTTTCAAGCCTTTGAACAAAAGTATCAAAAAGAGCTTGCCGATTTGCGCGGTCATTTGCAAAAACGCGAGCATATTAAAGAAGACTATAACAAAACCAGACATCGCTTAACCCAAATTACAAGCCAGCAACAGCCATTGCTTGAGCAACAGCAGCAATTAGAGCAAACCATTCACACGCTTGATGGACAACATACAGCAAGCATGGAACAATTAAAAAATAGTGCTCAGTACGCCCCACTAGACCAAGGCTTAAATGCGCACATGCAGCAGTTGAGCCAATTTATTACGCAGTACCAAAAAGTAGAACAGAGTTTAGGTTCCATTCGGGATGCACAAACGCAGCTTGAGCATGATGAGGCTGAATTAAATGCTTTAATATCGCAGTTTGGTACTCCAGCACAAATTGATCTGCATATCGAGAGTAAACAACAACGCAAACAAGCACAGCAGATTCATAGCAACCATTTACACATTACACAGCAAAAAATTCAGCGATATTTCGAATTAAATAATGAAATGATCAGTCTGAAACATAAATTTGAGACAATCAAACATCACAATCAACAATTAGACGCATCGACCCATACATCCGAACAAGCCTATGTGTTGGCAAAGCAAGAGCGCGAAAAAATTCAGCAGATATTGCAACAGCAACGTTTGCTCCACGCAGAAAACATTGAACATTTACGCGCAGCGCTAAAACACGGCGAAGCATGCTTAGTGTGTGGCAGTACCGAACATCCTTATCGTGAAGATCAAAGCCAGCTCTCCAAAGCGTTGTATGAACTACAGCAACAACAAGAACAGCAAGCCATTGAGCAGGAACAGCAGTGTTTCGACCTTTGGCAAAAAACGCAGCAGCAGTACACGCAAAGTCAAACCCAGCTCAAGCAATTGCAAGATGATTTACAACAATTGCAAGAAAAACAAAATGTGCATGAACAGCAATTACAGCAGCATTTGTTGGCGTGCAATATACAGCTCGACTTGCGCTTGGCTGAACAAGAAGCGAACGCTCAGCTTGATGCTTTAATGCAAAAGGCCTCTCAGGAGCAACAGCAGCTTGAGCATGAATTACATCAACTCCAGCAAGCCAGTAAACAGCAACATCAGCTGAGTCAACGTATTCAGCACACCCGCCATCAGCTTGAGACAGTCGATCAATTACAACAACACGTTCAGCATATTGTCGCGTGCTTAACTACCGAGGATAAATCGGCTTGGTACACGCATGACGTGACATTTTCACAAACTATATTAAATGCACTACAACAACGGAGCCAGTTGCTCGAACAAACAGAACGCTTAGTTAAACACAAAGAGCAACAACATCAGCAGTTACTATTATTAAAATCCAATCTCGCCGGGCTCAATGCGCAGCACACAGAATGTACGCAGCAATTAAAAGACATTGAGACGATGGGTAAACAAAATACTGAAGCTGCCAACCAGCTCATCGTCACCATGACAGCTTCGACAAACCTTAAAGCCAATGAATGGTTACTACAGCATGACCAGCAGCGCCAGCAATTGCAGCAGCAGTATCAACAGATTAAACAAAACTTTGAATTCGCACGCGAACGTTTTGAACAGCATAAAAATGCGCTCGAGCAATTAAAGGCCAAGCAACAGCAACAACATGACTCACTGACACAATGCATTACTGAAATCAATGTATGGCTGGCACAGCAGCCTCTTTTTGAAGAAGATCAATTGCTAGCATTACTGGCGATATCATCTTCTCAAGAACAGCAGATTCGCCAAGCCATCCAACACGCAGATCGTGGCTTGAGCGAGGCTATTTCTGCACTCAACACACTACAACATCAGCTCGATGTACATCTTGAGGCAGCGCCTCAGATAGAGGCTGCGCAGTTATCTGAGCAGATTGCCACCAATCAAGTGGCTTTACAGCAATGTACAAATCAGCGTGACGATTTAAAAATAAAACTCGAGTTACATCAGCAAAATCTGATCAAGCAGCAGCAGTTTGCAGCACAAATTCAACTGATCCAGCAACAAGAGCATCGCTGGCACAAAATCTCAAGCCTGATTGGCGATGCCAAGGGTAAAGAATTTCGAGATCTGGCGCAGCAATATAATCTGGATATTCTGCTTGAATATGCCAATCAGCAACTGACTCAGCTTTCACAGCGCTATACGCTAAAACGGCTAGAAAACTCACTGAGTCTCGCCATTGTCGATCATGATATGGATGGTGAAATACGTGCTGTGGCCTCACTTTCTGGTGGTGAATCTTTTCTTACTGCGCTGGCCATTTCACTGGCAATTGCCAATATGGCCTCTGGATCGATGAAAATCGAATCCTTGTTCATCGATGAAGGCTTTGGCACGCTCGATGCATCTTCATTGCATATGGTGATGAATGCACTCGATCAGTTGCAAAGTCAGGGTCGTAAGGTGGTACTGATCTCTCATATTCAGGATATGCACGAACGAATTCCAGTCCAGATTCAGGTACAACCACTGGGTTCAGGTTCAAGTCGAATTCAGGTGGTGGGCTAAATACGCTTTACCTTTGTACAACGCATTTTGGGTGGAGCAACAATTGAAAAACTCATCAGAACTGATAGCTTTGATTTTCATTCAGATTCAAAACAAAAAATGATCTCTTCTGACAACAATAAAGATCAATTTTTTAGATGAAGAAGAATTAAATCTTATTTTTTCTTTGAGTTCTTTAATATGCCTAGCTTTAAAATTGACTGTCATCTCCATTACCGGGTGATTCAAGCGACCGAATTTATTTTTCAGTTTGAAGCAGCCAATCATCCATGGCAAACCTGTAAGCATGAGTCATTTGAGTTTCAACCTCAGCTCGATTTCGAGCAATATGAGCGCGACGGCGGATTAAATCGCCTGATTCGGTTACATGCACCAGAAGGTGAACTGCGTGTTTCTTATCATGCCGACGTAGATACACATATCCCTGAGCGTAATACCGCATTACGCGAATGTGAAATTCATGAATTGCCGTCTTATACGCTGTTTTATCTGGGTTCAAGCCGTTTTTGCGAATCAGATCTGATTGGCACTATGGTACAAAATACTTTTGGTGAATTGCCCAAAGGTTATGCACGAGTGCAAGCCATCTGTGACTGGATTCATGACAATATTGTGTATCAAGCTGGATCTTCCGACAGTACCACCACAGCGCGCGATATATTGGTCAATCGTGCAGGTGTATGTCGTGATTTTGCTCACTTGGGTATTGCGATTTGCCGTGCCTTAAATATTCCTGCGCGCTTTGTGGTGGGTTACATGCCGTTCTACAATGCAGATCCCGACTTCCATGCCATCTTTGAAGTGTATCTTGAAAATCAATGGGTATTATTCGATGCCACACGCATGGGGCCTATCGATCAGTTTGTTCGAATCGGCACCGGACTCGATGCCAAAGACGTTCCTTTTGCCACGGTATTTGGTGAAATCGAACTGTTATCGATTGAACCTGCTATCGAACGTGTTGAGTCTTAAATCATGTATTCAACGTTCAATTGAACAAATACATATAGAAATAAAATACGTTGGAGAACCTATGCTCTCCAACGTATTTTGTAAAAGCACACATCTAGGCCAATGCCAACACCACACCTGAAAAGGCCAGGCAATAGATTCCAAATAAATACCAGCGACCATGCTCCAGCCACGCCGAAAGCCATTTCAGTGCCAACAACCCTGTTAGAAAGCTAAAAACCATTCCAAACAAGCTCGGCAAAAATAAGCTACTTAAGGTCAGATGTGCTGTACCAGTGGTGGTCTGTTGGGCATGCAACAAGCGTAACAGCTCTTTAGCAATCACCGCTGGGGTTAAAACTACCGCCAGAGCAAAACTAAACTCTTCTGCTTTCTGACGGGAAATTCCCAAAAACAAACCTGTGGAAATGGTGGCACCCGAGCGAGAAAAACCACGAAAAGGCAGACACAACGCCTGTACCGCACCGATGATGATGGCACTTGGCAAACGGACATCACCTTGCTGACCACGATCCAAACGAGAAGATAAAATAATCAACACACCTGCCGCAGCAAGTGCAGCAGCCATTAATTTGGCGTTGCTGAATAAATGCTCTATTTCAAAGCTACTCGCTCCACCAAAAAATACGTGTTTAATCAGTGATTGCAACAAAAGTCCCAATGCACCCGTCATGGCAGTCGCCAGTAACACATACCAAGCGCGCTGCTTAAATGACGCCCAATCAGAAAAGTAGGTTTTTTTCCATGAGTGCCAAAAATACACAATGACTGCAAACATGGTGCCTGTGTGGAGCATCACCAGCAAAAAAGTCATATTTGACGCCGAAGGGTCGAAACCCATCAGCTTTTCTGCCAAGATCACATGGGCAGAGCTAGAAACTGGCAATAACTCCGCCAGCCCCTGTATCACCGCTAAAATAAAAACATGCAAAAGATCCATGAAATGTCTCGTGAAAACCAGTGTTAGTGGTATACGAGCCAACCATTAAATCTGAATTAAAAAATCTCAATGATCACAAATATTTCATATATCAAATTTACAGATTTATACACCGTGACTATAGTCACGTGCACCAAATAAAGCCGTACCAATGCGTACAATGGTCGAGCCTGCTGCAATGGCAGCATCCAAATCTGCCGACATGCCCATGCTCAAGGTGTCCCACTGTTCAGGATGTGCATGCTGGGCTTTGACAGCATCAAAAAGCGTTTTGGCTGCCTCAAAAGCCTCTGCATGCTCTGGTGCAGGAATGACCATAATTCCGCGTAACTTCAGCTTGGGTAAGCGGCTAATAGTTTGTACCAGTTCCGCGACGTCCTCAGGTTGGCAGCCATCTTTTGTTTGCTGATGATCAATATTGACCTGAAGACAGATATTTAAATCAGCCGCATGCTCGGCGCGCTGCGATGACAGGCGCTCGGCAATAATCAAACGATCGACCCCGTGCACCCAATCAAAATGTTCCGCAAGCGATTTGGTTTTATTGCGCTGAACATGGCCAATAAAATGCCACTCGATATTTAAGTCTTTGAGTGCCTGAATTTTATCGAGCGCCTCTTGTAAATAGTTTTCACCAAAACAACGCTGACCAAGCTCGTACATATCGCGTATCGCCGAACTTGGATGTGTTTTTGATACTGCCAGTAATTCGACCGTTGCCGGATCACGCTGTACTCGCGCACAAGCCGACTGGATTTGATCGATAACGTGATTTCGCGCATCTTTAAACGGATTCATTGACAGGGTTCTCATTTCAAACATATTTTTTACTTAACCTCGGCCTTGAATGTTGTTAAGCTTTGGGAAAAGCACTTAATATTCTACAAAATAATGAAAGATTTTAACGATTTTTTGGGGGAAATATGGATATAACCGAACTGCTGGCATTTTCAGTCCAAAACAGGGCATCTGATTTACATTTGTCTGCAGGTTTGGCACCCATGATTCGCGTCGATGGTGAAGTTCGACGCATTAACCTCCCCGCACTTGAACATTCCGAAGTATACCGTCTGGTTTACGACATTATGAATGACAAACAGCGCCGCGATTACGAAGAAAAGCTCGAAACCGACTTTTCCTTTGAGGTGCCAAATCTGGCCCGTTTTCGTGTCAATGTGTTTAATCAGAACCGTGGTGCAGGTGCCGTTTTTCGAACCATTCCCTCACAGGTATTGACGCTTGAAGAACTCGGACTCGGAAAAATTTTCAGAGACATCTGTGACTATCCGCGCGGCTTGGTGTTAGTGACCGGCCCAACAGGCTCGGGGAAGTCGACCACCCTTGCCGCCATGCTCGATTATATTAATCATCATCGCTATGATCATATTTTAACGGTTGAAGATCCAATCGAGTTTGTACACGAACCCAAAAAATGCCTGATCAACCAGCGCGAAGTGCACCGCGATACACTTGGTTTTAATGAGGCACTTCGCTCAGCACTGCGTGAAGATCCCGATATCATTCTGGTGGGTGAAATGCGTGATCTGGAAACCATACGCTTAGCATTGACTGCCGCAGAAACCGGACATTTGGTGTTTGGTACGCTACACACGACCTCGGCAGCCAAAACCATTGATCGAATTATCGATGTATTTCCCGCAGAGGAAAAAGATATGGTTCGTACCATGCTGTCCGAATCCCTTCAGGCGGTTATTTCACAAACCTTGTTAAAAAAAGAAGGTGGCGGCCGTGTGGCAGCACATGAAATTATGATTGGTATTCCAGCCATTCGTAATTTGATCCGTGAAGGAAAAGTTGCGCAAATGTATTCTTCGATTCAAACGGGTGCAAGCCATGGCATGACCACGCTCGATCAAAGTCTTAAACAACTGGTCGCCAAAGGCATCATTAACTTACCAACGGCACGCGCCGTGGCAAAATCACCAGAATCCTTATAAAACAACAACACAAAGCCATCAGGAAGCACCGCATGGACTTTAATGATTTACTCAATTTAATGGCAACCCACAAAGCCTCCGATATGTTCATTACGGCTGGTGTTGAGCCATCATTAAAAATTAATGGCAAAATTACCCCGGTTTCCAAAACCAAATTAGACGGTGACATGATCGCGCAGTTGATTGATTCGATCACCACGCAAAAGCAACGCGATGAGTACATGGCAACCCATGAATGTAATTTCGCCATTTTAAACCGCGAACGTACTGAGCGCTTTCGTGTAAGCGCCTTTCAGCAGCGTGATTTACCCGGCATGGTTATCCGCCGCATCGAAACCAAAATTCCGACGCTAGATCAACTACAGCTACCACCGATTCTCAAGGACTTGGCCTTGACTAAACGCGGTATTATTTTGTTTTCTGGTGCAACAGGAACAGGAAAATCCACTTCGCTTGCGTCGATGATTCATCACCGTAATCTACACTCAAGCGGTCATATTATTACCATTGAAGATCCGATTGAATTTATACATGCACATGCTGGCTGTATTATTACGCAGCGCGAAGTCGGTATTGATACTGATTCCTACGAAGTGAAGTGGCTTTAAAAAATACGTTACGCCAAGCACCAGACGTTATTTTGATTGGTGAAATCCGCACACGTGAAGTCATGGATTATGCACTGGCATTTGCCGAAACCGGGCATTTGGTTTTTGCAACTTTACATGCCAACAACGCCAATCAGACCTTAGAGCGTATCATTCACTTTTTTGAGCAAGATCGGCGTGAGCAGGTATTGATGGACTTATCACTTAACTTAAAAGCCGTCATCTCTCAGCAGCTGATTGCTACGCCTGATGGTCAAAGTCGCCGTGCTGCCGTTGAAGTGATGATCAATTCACCTTTGATGTCGGATTACATTCGCCAAGGTGAGATTTATAAAATTAAGGAACTCATGGCACGCTCTGGTGAACTGGGGATGCAGACCTTTGATCAGGCCTTGTTTGAATTACACGAACACGGACAAATCAGTTATGCCGATGCACTCAAACATGCCGACTCACCCAACAATCTGCGTTTGCAGATCAAACTTTCTCAAGAAGCCAATACCGCAATTGATCAAAAAGAAAAAATGCTTGAAGTCGATCGAAAAATCACCTTTGACGGTCAACGTCATGATCTAAAATGAAAAAAAGGGCATTATCTGCCCTTTTTTATTGTTGGATTTATGTGAAATCCTTACTTTTTACGCAGTGCGTCTTTGCAATCTGGGTTGTTGCAATAACCGTATAGATTCAATGAGTGGCCTGTCAAAGTAAAATTGTGCTTTTCAGCAACGGAGTGTTGCTCTTGCTCAATAATATCATTTGTAAATTCAACAACTTTGTTGCAATTTAAGCAAACAAGGTGATCGTGGTGATCTTCCTGCATGATTTCAAAAACAGAGTGATTATTTTCAAAATGATGGCGCTGAATAATTCCTGCTGCTTCAAACTGTGTTAAAACTCGGTAAACCGTTGCCAGACCAACATCTTCACCTTGTTCAAGCAAAGTTTTATAAATATCTTCTGCACTCAAATGGTGTTGTTTTGAATTTTCTAGTAATTCCAAAATCTTAATTCGAGGAAGGGTGACTTTCAGTCCAGCTTTTCGTAAATCTTGATTGGAAATCGGCATAAAAAAGGGTCTCTCAACAAATCTCAAGTTGGAATAGGCAATCGTGATGAGATGCAGTATGATCTATCCTTGGATCAAATGCATCATAATTTATCGGGATAGTGTAGCAAAATGCAAAAACTTATGTTGGCGTTATTCGTCACTTCACTGCTTGCTGGTTGTTCAACGCTCGGCGTCTATAAGGTTGATATTCCTCAAGGAACCCCTTTAACCAAAGCTCAAGCATCAAAAGTTCAGGTGGGCATGAATTACCAACAGGTAAAGTTTTTACTCGGTAGCCCAACAATTACAGATCCATTAAATCCATATCGCTGGGATTACGTGTACAACTATATTCCGGGAACTTATGCCAAAAAAGCAAAAATTCCGGCAGCGCGCGGTCAGCATCTAAAAATCTACTTTGACCAGTCTGGTATCGTCACCAATATTGAAGGTATCGATACCTTACCAGAGTCTCAACCGGGCTTACCAGGTTCAAAAGAAGCCATACTGACTGCGCCACCACTATAAAGGCTTCCTCAAAAAAAGAAACCCCTCATACGAGGGGTTTTTTATATACTGGCGATCACTTAAAGCGATTACCCTTTTGAAAACGACCAACCGGATTTTTTTCTGCACGTTTGCGTCGAATGTCCTTTGGATTAATGGTTAAAGCTCGATACACTTCTACCCGATCGCCTGCTTTAAGCGGCTGTTCAAGCGCACATCGAATACCAAAAATACCCACTTGTAATGGCATTTCTAGCTGTGTGGCAAGCAAGAGTCCACTTTTTTCAATGGCCTCTATCGCTGTCATTCCGGCTTCAAAAGCAACAGCAAGATGAAACTGTTGATCTGGTGCGGCATAAGCCACCCAGACCTGCTGAAGATTACTCATGTAAACAGTTGTCCAAGTACCGAAATCATCGCCAGTACAATGCCTAAAGGTAAGACAATACGGACAGCAATCCGCCAAAGATTATAAAATAGCTCACTACTAAAATTCATCGATTTACGCAAGTGACTGATTTTCATAATCCATCCCGCAAAAATCGCGTAGATCAAACACAACAGTAGCCCCCAAAGCATGGTCAGAATATAAAATTCTGCCTGAATGGCAGGAATTGCCCAGATCACAACAGCCACAACTGGAACTGCCCACTGTAATGCCAGCGCAGCCTGACGCTCAATTAACTGTTCACGAGCAAGTTGTAGGAGCAGTGCCGATGCCATGATTGCAGCAATCACCCAAGTCAGTACAGGAACCGTTTGCTGAATTGACACAAAGCCAAATGCAATCACCGCTACCAATTGTGCCAACCAGATCGGCAGTACAGAAGCACTGGCTGATGCCTGTTGATCGACCTGTTTTACTGTTGTTTGCCAGTATAGGCCCATACCTAAACCACTCGCCACAAGAGCCAGAACAGTGGCATTGCCCCACTCTTTAAATTCAAGTGATGTCCAGTGCCATGGCTGAAGCTGAGCAGCATCATAAACCTGACCAAGCGCGATAGACGCAATCAGCGCAATTGCAGTGATGAGCAGCAAAATCTGGCGTGATACAAAAGATAAGCCAAATGCCAGCACCGCAAGTACAATCAACAATAGATTAGGTGCAACGCCTAAAGTGAATTGTTGTGGTAACAGCACGCTGGCATGAGAAAGAATTCCGCCAGCCAAAAATGCAATGAATACCACAGCCAACCAGCCCACCAAACGCCATTTGGAAGACGCATCGGCATCCCGCGTTAGGCGTGAAAGTGCGTTCAGCGCTGTGGTTTTTGAACGGCGCGCCAGTGCAATTTCCAAATAACACACAGGCAACGCCAAAATCACCATGCTACCGAGCCATAACAACCAAAAATCAAGCTGACGATCAATTTGAATACCGACTGCCGGCGCGAGGGTAACAATAATCACCAAGCTCAAACAAAACGCCATAAGTGGCGAAAGCCATCGTGATAAAGGAGAATCCTGCATCATGCATACCTTGAATAAAGTCTGCCGATATTTTGCCTTTGTCCGACCTGAAAATCAAAGTTTCTATTCAAAAACAGAACGTTTTCGACCCAAAATGAATGATCTCAATTTTGCAACGCCTTTCTATTGAATACCGGGTTTAATACTGGTCGGCACGGGTAATGCGTTTAAGTTCAGGGTTGAGTGCCTCTCGCTCTAAACGCTCTACTCGGGTTAATGCTTGCTTAATCGGGCGTCCATCTTGAAACACAATCATCTCACCCGGTTGATAAGGCATCCAGACCTCATTTTGAGTCAGTGGCTCGGTGGTAATCACCGCCACGCGATCTTTGGCAGTGGTCACCTGACTAAAATCCACTTCGACATCTAGATCGATCAATCGAGCGGCTTTAAAGGGATGTTCACGGACTAACCAGTGCAACTTCGTTGTGGCATAACTGTACAAAGCCTGACCATTAGATAAGCAGTAATTGAATGTTCCATGTTCGGCTATTCGAGGCGCAATCTGCTCAAGCGCGGTAAAAATCTGATGAATACTGGGCTCGGTATAACCAAAACGTTCTACCAACTGATCCAGCAAATAACAAAATGCACGTTCACTGTCGGTATTGCCAACCGGAACAAAACGGCCAGTCAGGCGCGGATTAAAATGATGCAAATCGCCATTATGGGCAAAAATCCACTGTCGCCCCCACAGCTCACGCATAAATGGATGCGAATTTTCAAGAGTAATCTTACCCTGAGTGGCTTTGCGGATATGAGAAATCACATTGCGTGATTTAATTGGAAAATTACGCACCAACTCGGCAATCGGAGATTCTACCGCAGACTGATTATCGACAAACAAACGGCAGGCTTTGTCTTCAAAAAAAGCAATCCCGAATCCATCGGAATGATCGGAAGTAATGCCCGCCCGTTGTGAAAATCCTTTAAACGAAAAGGTAATATCGGTAGGCGTTGCACAATTCATTCCAAGTAGCTGGCACATAACGGTAAAGGCAAGAACGATCTAGATGTAAAGTCTATTGTGCATGAGAGCACAATGCCTTGCAAATCTCAATTTTGATACATCTTATGTACTTTTTCTGCTAAAGACGGCGCTGAACGCGTTTATTCATGACAAAAGACTTGGCAATCTGGTTCACCTCAAGTAATACAAAATAATCCAAACATTGAAAGGCTTCATCATAAAATGCCTGTTTGGATAATCGAGCTTGCATGCTTAAGTACATCTGAAACAGTTTAGGAATACGCTCATCTTGGGTAAAGCTATAAGCTGGATGCTGCGGCTCATAAGGGTGTTTAGAGGCAATATCTAAGCTTTGCGCAGACGTAAGCTGCTGTATTTTCCGATGCGTATGATAGACACGGGCAGCATTGTTATCTAGATGAATACTGACACAACCCATGAGGTACTTGGCTTTCATGGACCACAAAATTTTAGGCACCAGATTCAACCACAAAATAGACAGTGCTTTACCAGAACGAAATTGCGGATGCACACAGGTTCGACCAATTTCGACCACACTGGGTACATGCGATAGATGCCCCACCACATCAAACTCTTGAGCACTATAACTCTGTGCCAGTTCATGCCCCAAAAAGTGTTTCAAACGTGTATATGCCACGATCTCGCCAGACCATTTTTCGCGTAATACTGCATGCTCACAGCCAAAATCATAGACATCCTGATCTAAACCTGATTCAAAATGAATGCCAAACTGTGGGCCAAACTGCTCAGCACGAAAGCGTTGTACTTCTTCTAATTCTTTTAAGGTTTCAACCCACTCAAACTTATATTGAGTGGTTGAGGATTTTTGACGTAGTAATGGAAAATTTAAGTGGTGTCGATAATGATTCAATTTGTCTAGCATAAGCTCACCCCGTGTTTTTCTTTGCTTACACTAAAACACCCGCATGACAACTATATGACCAATATCTATACCCATAAAAAAGACCAGTCATGACTGGTCTTTTTCTAGATTCGAAAAATTAATGCTCTGTTTTAGGCGCAACTCGGTTGGTAATCAATGTGCCTACACCATGATCGGTAAAAATTTCCAATAAAGTGGCATGCGGTACACGACCATCGACAATATGCGCACTGACCACGCCACCTTTAACTGCATCTAAGGCACAGCCCACTTTCGGAATCATGCCACCATAAATCACGCCAGTTTCGATCAGACGATCGACTTCTTTGGTCGATAGCCCAGTCAAAAGATTTTTATTTTCGTCCAGTACACCCGAGATATTGGTGAGCAGAATCAGTTTTTCTGCGCCCAGTGCTTCAGCCACTTTGCCTGCAACCAAATCGGCATTGATGTTATAGGTGTTACCACTTTCATCGACACCCAAAGGAGCAATCACAGGAATAAAATCGCCTTGAGTAAACATTTCAAGGACATCGGTTTTCACGCCGACCACCTCGCCCACCATACCTAAATCGATATGTTTGATCTCGCCTTGCTCATCTTGTTTTTCCATCAACAATTTGCGTGCACGAATCAGGTTACCGTCTTTACCAGTTAACCCAATGGCACGTCCACCATGTTGATTGATCAGGTTTACAATCGATTTATTGACGCTTCCACCCAGCACCATTTCTACAATTTCCATAGTGGCCTGATCGGTCACTCGCATACCATCAATTCGATCTGATACTTGACCCAAACGGTTGAGTAAAGAGTCGACTTGAGGCCCACCACCATGCACCACAATCGGATTTAAACCGACAGTTTTTAACAAAACGATATCACGCGCAAACGAGCTTTCCAGCTCAGGATCGGTCATGGCATTACCGCCATATTTGACCACAAGTGTTTTTCCTGAAAAGCGCTGAATATACGGCAATGCTTCTGTCAAAATTTTTGCTTTATCGATGCCGGTGTGCTGATGTGGCATTCGCCTCTCCTTAATTAGGCCTGTGAAAGATCATCTGCAAGTTTAGGGTATTTTTTTTGCAACATGGTCACGAATATCTGTTTAATCTCTGCCAATCGTTGTGGTGTTTCTGCATCAAAACGCGCAGTGAAGTACTCTCCGGTATTCGATGCACGTAAAATGCCAAATCCATCGTGAAAATCGAGACGTATCCCATCGGTACGACTCAGTAGCGCCTGAAAGGTCTGCCCTTGTGCTTCAATATCCTGCAATACATGCACAGGATTTGCTTCATAAGTATTGATGTACAGATCTTCTGTGCTACAACGCTCAGGATAGGCCGCCAGTAAGCTCGATAACGACTGTGTCGGATGTGCCGCCATGTATTCAAGTAAACGTAATGCCGCGTATGGGCCATCATCGAAGCCATAGCCTCGGCCATCATTAAATACATAATGACCTGCGTATTCACCCCCAAAAATCGCCCGTCCAGCCGATTTTGCCAAATATTGACGCAAGAAAGTGCTACCAGTTCGAATCATGGTGGGCTGCCCGCCACAGGCCAAAATGGTATTGCGGACCATGGTCGAGCATTTCACATCAAAAACCACTTCATGCGCTGGCTGTGCAGCCAGACACAGTTGACTAAATAGTGAAATTAAACGATCTGCACTGATAATCGTGGCATGCTCATCGACCACGACCAAACGATCACCATCGCCATCAAGTGCAATACCCAAATCGGCCTGCTCTGCCAAGACGTACTGACGAAGTGTCTGCAGATGTAGCGCCTGTGAAGGATCTGGCGCATGATCTGGAAAATGACCATTGGGCTCACAGCGAATTGCGATAACCTCACATCCCAAACGCTCCAGTAAGCGACGCGTTCCTTCACCTGCCGAACCATGTAAGCCGTCTAATACAATTTTAAAGCGATGATTCAGCTGAATATCTTGAACGAGTGCATCTTCATAACGGTCGAAATAGGCATTTTCTTGATGTACTACAGTCGATTGGAGATGTAAGTAAGGACTTAAATCAACACGAATATGAGAGGCATACCATCCCACTTGCTGAATGATCTCGGGACTTGGTGGCTGATTTCCCATCACCCATTTAATGCCATTGTCTGTCTTAGGATTATGACTGGCCGTAATCATGATGCCATTGCCATCATGTGATCGTGCAGTAAAGTACATGAGAGGTGTTGAACAGCAACCGATATTGGTTACACAAAGTCCGTGTTCACCCAAGACTGCTTGAACCAGCGCAGCATAATAAGGACCAGTCAAACGGGCATCATAGCCGAGCACAAGCTTTGTATGACCCGCAGCGAGGTATTGCTGTGCCAGTCCGTGTGCAATGGCCACGATGCGCTCCGGTGTCAGCACATTGAGCTTTCCCCGAATATCATAGGCACGAAAAATCTGAAACGGAAAAGTCTGCTTTATATCCATAAGTCTGTTCTTCTTATGCCTATGTTAGCAAAACGGGAAAAATTGAAAAAAATTTAGGTACAATGACAAAATAAAGACGCCAAAATAAAAATCAGATCGATAACCCGATATTATTAATATAATTTTTTGTAACATTCAATTGTAAATAAATAAATGCCTGTTTACACAGGCATTTATTAAAAAATTACTGCTTTCCAGTGTGTCCAAAACCGCCTGCACCGCGGTCTGTTGCGACAAAATCTTCGACCTGTTCAAACTCGGCCTGCACCACAGGAACCAGCACATATTGTGCTAGACGCTCACCCGGCTCTAAACGAAATGTGGTTTGACCACGATTCCATACCGAAATCATCAGCTCGCCCTGATAGTCTGAATCGATCAAGCCCACCAAGTTTCCAAGCACAATCCCGTGTTTGTGTCCCAAACCTGAACGCGGCAAAATCATGCCTGCGAATTGGGTATCCTGAATGTAAATCGCCATACCTGTTTTCACCAGTACCGTTTGCCCTGGTTCAATCTCAATGGCATCATCTAAACAAGCACGCAAATCCAGTCCAGCAGATCCTGCTGTTGCATACGTTGGCAATGGCCATTCTTTTCCTACACGAGGATCCAGTAATTTGACTTGGACTTTCATCATCATTCCTAAGTTGTTGCATTAACGTTTTAATAAAGCTTTTAAATTGGCCAGATATTGCTGTGCCTGCTCTTTCGGATCGACATTGGCTGCAAGTTTTTTCTTACGACCGAGCCATTCAAGTTCATCTTGCGGCAATTCATCCAAAAAGCGGCTCGGTGTCATTTGTTTCATCTGACCGCCATTTTTACGCTGTTCGGCCAAGGTTAGGGTAAGGCCTTGTCGTGCACGGGTAATTCCCACATACATCAAACGGCGTTCTTCTTCGATGGTATCGGCAGCAATCGAGTTTTTATGCGGCAGCAGTTCTTCTTCCAGCCCCATAATGTACACAAATGGAAACTCAAGACCTTTGGCAGCGTGTAGGGTCAGCAAGTTGACCTTGTCGGTATCTTCCTCTTCTTGCTGCTGTTCGAGCAGATCGAGCAGCACCAATTTTCGGATCACACTTTCAATGTTTTTATCATCTACATCGTCGGTACGATTCAGTAGATTCTGGATACTGTTATACAGACTTTCGATGTTGTCGAGCTTGCTTTTTTCTTGCGCAGGCGTTGCCGCTTGCTCACGAATATAGTCGATATAGCCTGCCTCATTCATCATCTGGCGGACTTTAGGCACAGGTTCATCGTCATCGAGTAATTCTCGCGTAAAGGTCTGCACAAAGTCTGCAAATTCATGCAACTGTGTCATGGCCTTTTTCGGTAGCACCATGCTTAAGCGCTGATCCGATGACGCGCCCAAAAGGGACAAGTGATTTTCCTGCGCAAATAGTCCGAGTTTTTCAAGGGTGACTGGTCCGATCGCACGCTTAGGGGTATTGATAATACGTAAAAAAGCACTATCATCTTCTGGGTTAATAATTAAACGCAGATAACTCATGACATCTTTAATTTCAGCGCGGGCAAAGAACGATTGTCCACCCGAAAGCTTATAGGGAATCTGCATCTGGCGTAACTGGGTTTCCAAAATACGCGCCTGAAAGTTACCGCGATACAAAACCGCATAATCTTTCCAGTTTTTCCCGTTCATGAGCTTATGCGTCATCAGGTCTTTCACCACACGCTCGGCCTCATCGTCATCATTACGGCAGGTAATGATACGGATGACCTCTCCATGACCTTTATCGCTCCACAGTTTTTTATCAAAAATATGTGGATTATGTTCAATCACGGCGTTGGCCGCTTTTAAGATCCGGCTGGTTGAACGGTAGTTTTGTTCAAGCTTAATCACTTTAAGATTTGGAAAATCTTCTTTAAGTAAGGCCATGTTTTCCGGCTTGGCACCCCGCCATGCATAAATCGACTGGTCATCATCACCAACCGCAGTAAACTGCCCCATCACCCCCACTAAAAGCTTGACCAGAATATACTGGGCGGTGTTGGTATCTTGGTATTCATCGACCAGCAAATAACGGGTCCGGTTTTGCCATTTGTCACGTACTTCGGCATTTTCTTGCAATAGACGTGTTGGCAATACAATCAAATCGTCAAAATCTACTGCGTTGTAGGCACGCAGATTTCGCTCATATAACTGGTATAAGTGCGCAAACTGAACATCCTCTGGCGTTTCACAGGTACTGTGTGCCTGATCTGGCACAATCAGATCGTTTTTCCAGTCAGAAATCTTTTTCATGGCCTTGGCAATGAGTTCTTTGCTTTCGGCGCCCGATAAATTATCGCGATGCATTAAATCCATCAGAATTCGTTTGCAATCGTCGGCATCTAAAATTGAAAAGTTATTTTTTAACGGCGTATGCTTCAGCTCAATGCGTAATAAATTCAAACCAAAGGTATGGAATGTCGAAACAGATAGACCTTTAGCTTCTTCACGTGACAATAACTGCGTCACACGCTCTTTCATTTCACGCGCCGCTTTATTGGTAAAGGTCATCGCTGTAATACGATGTGCAGGAATGCGACACTGTTTAACCAGATAGGCGATTTTTTGCGTAATCACCGATGTTTTGCCCGAACCCGCTCCTGCAAGCACTAACAACGGTCCTTGAGTATATTTCATGGCTTCTTGTTGTTTGTCATTTAAATGACTGGCTGCAGACATATGTATTCCCCTGATGATTCCGAGCGTGATTATAGACATCTATTGCGCCAATGCCCATCGTAATGAAACGGATTTTAACCATAAAAAAACCACCCGAATGAACTGCACCCCAAAAATTGGACATA
>NZ_JVOR01000046.1:0-64952 GCF_001054715.1 Acinetobacter sp. 243_ASPC
GGGCAGGAGGTTGTGGTTAAGGTTCAGTATCCCGGCGTAGATGAAGCCTGTGAAAGTGACTTGAAACAGGTACGTCTGGCTTTAAGACTCATGGGCGTGATTAAAATCGATAAAAAGCTTCAGGACAAACTGTTTGCCGAAATTCAAGAAAGCTTATCTGATGAGCTTAATTACGAAATTGAGGCACAAAATCTTGAAGTTTTTAAAACTTTTCATCAGTCGCTAGACGCCAAAGTGGTCATTCCTAGCGTATTTAAGGCATATTCGACCCGACGCGTCTTAACTTTAAGTCTTGAGCATGGTGAGTCGCTTGAAACCGCAAGCACTTGGCCACTTGAAGTGCGTAATACACTGGCTCGTCGATTGATTCGCACCCTTGGGCAAGAAATGTTTTACTTAAAACGTTTTCACTGCGACTCTCATCCGGGTAATTTTGCTTTTCGACCAGATGGTACTGTGGTGATTTATGATTTTGGCGGTGTTAAAACCTTAAGTGTCGAAATTGTAGAACATTTTAAACAACTCATTTATGCTGCACGCAAACACAATATTCCTGCCATTGAAGATCATTTGGAGGCATTACAAGCACTTGCCATCAAATCTTCTTTTCCTGAAGAGCTCTATATTCAGTGGATTGATGTGCTGCTGCGACCCTTAACTCAACCTTATAACTTTGCAGAAAATTCTGCCTATCATGACAGCGTCACACTGGTTAAAAAGTCGTTAAAGTACTGGGATGTATTTCGACCGTCGCCCGACACCTTGATGGTCAACCGCACGATTTCCGGACATTACTGGAATCTCATTCATTTGAAAGTTGAAGACAACCTCAACGATTTGTTTGAAGAACTGGTACCCAACCCCAGTTAACAAATTTTAAGCAGAGCATACATTGACTGAAACATTTGTTATAATATAACATTACATAATTATTGGTTAATTATTCGAGGTCGACATGCGTTCAGGTATTCATCCAGAGTATCAACAAGTATTGTTTCATGACACCAATGCTGATGTATATTTTTTAATTGGCAGTACACTTCAAACCAAACAAACACGTGAGTACCAAGGTAAGGTCTATCCATACGTGACCTTGGATATTTCAAGTGCCTCACATCCGTTTTATACCGGTGAAGTACGTCAAGCCAGCAATGAAGGTCGTGTTGCGAGCTTCAACAAACGCTTCAAGCGCTTTAAACGTTAATTTTATTTTAAGTTTATCGCGTTAAGGTGAAAAGAATTCGAAGCCTAAGGATCTATCTCCTCCACTTAGGCTTCTTTTTTTGTGTCCAGATTCTGTGTATAAGCTCATTGTTATCCACAGCACTTTATGGCTTCATGTCGCCATGAGCGATCTCATTTCTCGATTTAGCATTTAGTTGCTGCTTGCTTCAATGTTATGCTTACAACCCTTTACGGCAGATATAATGAGGGAATCTTATGTCTCAGGCATTACTTCAACAGTTACAAAATGGCGAAGCCAAATTTGCAGATGTCTTGGCTCATATTGAAGCACATTTTGTTCATACCCCAACTGCATTTCAAAATGGCGCGCAGTCTAATGCCGCAACAGAAAATCAAGGGAGTGCCAAAGTACTGTCTTATGCAAAAATTGAAGGGCTGAATCAGGCAGATACGTTAAGCTTGTTTGCAGAGCATTATGCTGCCGTTTTAAATACTCCCGAAGGGACAGACCATCAAAATATTCGTCAGTTTATGCAACATGGCTGGGATGGTGTGGCTTTTGAAGGTAAGGCACTTCAGGCCAAATAAGTCTTTTTAGATTTTGATTATTCCCCAACAAAGCATTAGGGAATAATCAAATGATTCGAAACAGGCTTAAAGCGCATCGGCAAAATCAAGTGCCTGTTCCAGATCTGCAATTAGATCATCCAGATGCTCAAGCCCCACATGTAGGCGCACCAAGTAACCCCCTTCTTGTACCGAGCTTTGCGTGCGATGCGCCACTCCCACAGGCAAGATCAGGCTTTCAAAGCCTCCCCAAGACAATCCAATGTGAAAAAAGTTTAAGGCATCAAAGAAACGTGCAACATAAGTAGGATCTGAGCGCTTGAGATAAAAAGAAAATAATCCGGTCGCGCCCTTAAAAGATTGGCGCCATATTTCATGCCCCGCTGCGTGTTCAAGCGCAGGATAATTAACACGGCCGATACTGGCATGTGCACTTAAATACTGCGCCACCGCCAGACCATTTTCATTATGCTGTTTTAATCGTACTGCCAGACTGCGTAGTCCACGTGAAGCCAGATAAGTATCATCTGGACTGGTGGTTTCACCAAAGCTATACACAACACGACTCAGTTGTTCGATCGAATCGGCGTTGGCCGTTGCAGTGCCCATCAAAATATCTGAATGCCCTCCAATATATTTGGTCACCGACTGAATCGAAACATCCGCACCCTGTTGTAGTGGCTGAAAAAATAATGGCGTTGCCCATGAATTATCGACCAGTACTTTGGCATTTTTTTTGTGGCTTAGTTCAGAAATTGCAGCCAGATCGGTCACTTCAAAGGTCATGGAACCCGGAGACTCGATATACACCACAGCGGTTTTGGTTTGTAATTTTTGTGCAAATGCTGCTAAGTCGCATGGATTAAAATACTCAACCTCAACGCCCATACGAGGTAAGATCTGATCGGCAAAACTACGCGTCGGGCCGTACACATTATCGGCCATCAAGACATGATCACCCGCTTGAACAAAGGCGGTAAGCGTATGTGTACATGCAGAAAGCCCAGAAGGAAACACCAGACAGCCAGCACCGCCTTCGAGTGTATTGATTGCACTTTCAAAAGATTTAGTGGTTGCAGCGCCGTAACGACCATAATGCCGATAACCACCACCATTTTGCTTGTGCTGCTCCCACTCTTCAAAACTATTGACCAAAATGGTCGAGCCGCGATACACCGGTGTATTCACAAGCCCGTCAAAGCGATGCGGTGTTCTTCCTAAATTGATGACATCGGTACATACATGATTCATTTCGATACCCTTTTGATTATGTAGTTCTTTTCGACAACATCATCATAATTAAGCTCGATTGAATTTTGAGTTTAAAAAAAATATCAGTTTCACTTCAAATTAGAATTTTATTTCACTTTCATAGATTAAAAAGAAATTATGCTCCATATTTATTCTGCTATTGTGGATTACATCCTTTTGTCTGACATTTTTAACGATGTTGATCATCGGCATATATCTCACCTATGTTAAGTTTCAATGGGCTTATATTTTAGTTGTGATTAAAAGAATAGGCAGATAACTCAAGTCGCATCGATATTAGAAATAATTGAGTGGCAAACGCGTGGTGTACTTGATCTGCTCCATCGCAAAGCTTGAGCTAATATCGGCTAAACCCGGAATCTGAATCAGTCGTTTATACACCCGATCATATTCCATCACATCTGGCACCGCCACTTTAAGCAAATAATCGGTTTCGCCTGCCATTCGATATACCTCAAGAATCTCATCGATGGTATGGATATGATCGCGAAACTTTTGAATCCATTCCATATTGTGCTGTGCAATCTTGATAAACACCATGACGACCACATTGATATTGAGCTTCTTACGATCCAGTAAGGCCACTTTACCGTAAATAATCCCTGCTTCTTCCATTTTGTGAATCCGGCGCCAGCATGCGGTATTACTCAGCCCCACCCGATCGGCAATATCACCAATGGCGCATGTACAGTCTTGTTGGAGAAGTTCTAAAATTCCGCGATCATATTTATCAAGTTGAACATTCATAGTATCGGTGAAGAGGCAGTGAAAAGTTATGCCATCAATGTAGCGAAAAGTGAAATGGAATTCTATTTTTCTGTGATTAAGATTAATACTGTTTCTGAGTCAAATTCAATCTATGTGTGAAGTACACCGCACAAACCTCATAATCCATGCACGGTGCATAATGACTCATCTATCGTGCGCTGCTTATGGGCGCTCGGCATATTGAGGCAGATCATCTTGAATACTGTCCCACTCTGCTTTATGCGCTGCAAAAATATGCATACTCGGTTTTTGCTCGATTTTGGTATCGAGCGTTCCAATACGCAGTCGGTGATATTCTGGTGTATCGGTTTTAATGCTCATGATGGGTGAACCACATTCACTGCAAAAACAACGCTGTGTGGTGGGCGTAGACTGATATTTCTTAAGAAGATGCTCACCTTGAACAATCTTAAAATCATCAATGTGTACTGGCGCATTGGTGGCGTAAGCCGTACCGTTGGCTTTACGACAGCGCTGACAGTGACATTCGATAATCTCACCGATTCCACGGCCTGAAATTTCATAACGAATGCCCTGACACAAACAACTGCCGGTCAATAGCGCTGTATTTGACATGATGATGCTCTCCCTGTTTGCATTGATTTTTCAACCAAACTAACAGATTTTTCAGCTGAGTAACATCACGACTTTCTGCTTATTGAGCCCCCAAATACGCATGTACACCCTGAGCAGCCGCCCGTCCTGTGGCCAAACAAGCGGTCAGTAGATAGCCACCAGTAGGTGCATCCCAATCCAACATTTCGCCACAGGCAAAGGTGGCCGTTGTGTCTTTTAGACGGAGCGTTGAATCCAGCGCATCTCGTGCAATCCCGCCAGCACAGCTGATGGCTTCTTCAATCGGACGAAAACCTTGTACACAAATTGCCAGCTGCTTAATGTGCTGTGCCATTTTCTGTGCGTCATTCCAGTCGATTTTGGGTACCACATCGCGGATTAAGGCAATCTTGGTTTTATCCAGTCCTGCTTTTTGCCACACGGTATTGAGTGATTGCTTATTGCCTTGCTGGAGTTTTTGTAAAATTTGTTCCACACGCTGGTCTGGCAGCAAATCTAGATATAAAAAGCTGGAGTTTTGAGATTGCATTGCTTCACGCAAATCACGATTACAACGATAGACCAAACCGCCTTCCAAGCCATAATGGCTGATGACCATTTCACCAAACTGTGGCGCTCGACCATCAACCCACGCCTGAATACGCTTTAACGGTTGCCCAAAAAGAGGAGCAAGATAGGCCGACCAATTCACCAGTACACCCACATTACTGGCCTGAAAAGGCTGAATCTGCTCTGGTTGCAACCACGCTTGCCATTTTCCATCGCTACCCAATTGCGGCCATGAAACGGCGCCGCAGGCCAGAACCACCGCATCGACCAGAACAGTACGATGCTGTTGCCGCTGGATATCAACCACTGAAAGCTCAAGATCAGACACATTGATGACTTCATGGCGATAGCGAAATGTCACGCCACGATCTTGTAAACGCTTCAGCCATGCCCGCAGTAAGGGTGCGGCTTTCATTTCATTGGGAAAAATCCGCCCGGAACTGCCGACATATGATGCAATCCCCAGCTCCTGCATCCAAGTCTGAATCTGCTGTGCATGAAACGGCCGGATCATTGGCTCAAGCCAGTCGGTATGATCATAGCGTGTTAGAAAGGTATCGAGTGCTTCAGCATGACTGATATTGAGTCCGGTTTTCCCTGCCATCAAAAACTTGCGCGCTGCAGACGGTTTTTGCTCATACACTGTGATGTCGTATGTGCCAAGTGCCGACAGAACCTCGGCACAGGCCAATCCGGCAGGCCCGGCACCAATAATCGCAATCTGCTTATTCGGCATGATTTTGACCCAATAACGGCATAAACTGGTCAAAGCGAGTTTGATACGCCGCGGGCTTGGTGATCACCAGTTGCTGGCACAGCTCGCCGCGTTGTAAATATTTAATCTCAAAATGCGTGCGTGCAGAGTCAGACGCAATGATTTGTTTTTCATAAGGTAACTGCCACAGCTGTTCAAGTTGCTGAGCGGCTTCGTCGATATACTCTGGAATATTACTGGCCAGTGTAAGTGTGCCTTCTGGCTGTATGCGTGACAGTAAAAACTCGAAGAACGGCATATTTAGCCAGCGCTGTGCTGGATTATGCGGCTCTGGGTTCGGATATAAAATAAAGGCCTGTTCAACTTGCGCCGGATACAGTGCGTGCACAATCCAAGGCAATGCATCGGCATGTATAGGCGTTAAATGCGCACGCGCATGTAGTTCTTGCTGCTTTTGCATCGCCAAAAATTTCTCTTTGGTTCGTTCAATGGCCACCAAATGCCGCTCTGGATGTTGCTCGGTAAACAACATGGCATGCTTGCCCTTACCCGCCCCGATTTCGAGACACAGTGGCATGTTGGCCACAGGAGTAAAAGCACGAGGGGCTTGCATACGCTGAGCCTGAAATTGACGTATCGACATAATCACAGCAAACTATTTAAACTTAATCGTGAAATCAGGCATAAGTCTAACAACTCATCATGACTTTGCCTAACATCTTGATGATGAATTTAAGGAATTCCGGTATGCCACGTACATTTCCCTGCCCGCGTTGTGGACAACCCTCACACTGGGAGAACAACCCGTTTCGTCCCTTTTGTTCAGAGCGCTGCAAGCTGATTGATTTGGGTGCATGGGCCAGTGAAGATTATAAAATTCCAACGCAAGATTCACCCAGCTCCGAGCAAAAACATCCAGACGATTATGACGATTGATGTGCTTTAGATCGTCTTAAAGTTTAGGGATTTTTCACGTATAGTGAAGCCATTTTGACTTTCATGGATGTCTTGCATGACCAAGCAGTTTGCTGTAATTGGTAATCCGATTGAACAATCTCGCTCGCCCGAGTTGCATCATGCCTTTGCAGAAAAGCTCGGCATCACGCTGCACTACAGCAAACGGCTGGCCGCACTGGATGGCTTTGAGGCCTCGGTGCGTAATTTTTTTGAAGACGGCGGTGTGGGCATGAACGTCACCGTACCCTTTAAGGAACAAGCCTTTGCACTTTGTGATGTCTTGACTGAACGCGCCAAAACCGCAAAAGCCGTGAATACACTCTGGATGCAAAACGGAGCATTGCATGGTGACAATACTGATGGTCAGGGTTTAGTCGATGCCATTCGTGCGCTAGATTGGCCATTAGAAAAAACGCGTATATTAATTCTGGGCGCAGGCGGCGCAACACGTGGTGTGATTTATCCGCTGGTACAAGCAGGTGTGAAGGAAATAACCATTGCCAACCGAACACTTGAACGGGCTGTTCAACTGGTCGAAGATTTACATGATGCAGTCGCGCCGGCACAACTTAACGTCATGGCGCTGGATCAACTTGCTGGCGATTTTGATCTGGTCATCAATGCGACATCGGCCAGTTTAAGTGGCGATGCTCTACAATTGCCCGCTGCCCTTCGTTTTGATTATGCTTATGAAATGGCCTACGGCAAAGCATCAAGCTTTTTAGAACAAGCCGAGCAGCGTGGCGTGCCGAGCACAGATGGCTTTGGTATGCTGGTGGGTCAGGCCATTGAAGCGTTTTCGATTTGGCACGGCGTAAAACCTCAGCTTAAAGATTTTTTATCTAAGTCTTCTTGATCGAAGCATAGTGTGACCATGCGCCGCTTGACTCGGCGCATGCCATCACCTCAATAATCCACATCCCAAATCGTGTAAATGGTCATTGGAACGCTGAATTAGCCTTTTTGAATCAGATAACGATATGCTTTGAGTGCTTGATCATCTTGTGTTTCTTCTTGCAGTAACAGCTCGTGACCCAAGTGCATACAAAATTTTGGAATATCCCACGACGTTGAAGGATCGGTTGCCAAAACTTCAACAATATCACCAGATTTAGATTTACGAATTGCCTGATGCAACATCATGACCGGTTCAGGGCATCGTAAACCACGCGTATTCAACTGAATGGCCGGGGTAAAATCGCGTGCTGACATGCGTACACTTCACTTCAAAAAACAGACCATAGTTTAACATAAACCGACATGGAACCCGAAATTCGGCAAATTTGATCCATCAAGCTGAATCATTTACTTTTTCCCGCCGATTGGATGATGCATAAGCATATTTTCTTCGGTATGATAAAAATTCATTTACTAGCATAAAGAGTCTTTAGGAAAGATTATGCACGAGGAATCAGGCCCATCGTGGGGAATGCGCGGTTTACGAAAATGGCTGGGAACTGCGCCAGAAACACGCGATGAACTGCTCAAATTAGTTCAAGATTCACGTCGTTTTTTAGAACCTGATACGGTGGCGATGCTAGAAGGTGTTCTTGATCTTCCCGCCACAAAAATTCGCGAAGTCATGACCCCTCGTACGTCCATGATCAGCTTACAAGAAGATGACCAATTACTCGACATCTTGCATGTTTTGATTGAGTCGGCTCATTCCCGTTTTCCGGTTTTTTCATCGGATCAGCCCGACAATGTGGTCGGGATTTTACTGGCCAAAGACCTACTGCCGTTCTTGACCGAACCAACTGCCATTGTCGATATCCGCGCTCTAATGCGTCAGCCACTGTTTGTGCCGGAAAGTGCCCGCTCGGACCAAGTGCTACGCATGCTCAAACATACCCAAACCCATATTGCCATTGTGATCGACGAATACGGCACGACGGCAGGTTTGGTCACGCTTGAAGATATTTTAGAAGAAATTGTGGGTGAAATCGAAGACGAGCATGACAATGTCGATGAAGAAGCCCAGTACATTGTACCTGACAGCAATCACACCACAGCCAACTCGTGGATAGTGCAAGCACTTACACCAATTGAACATTTTAATACAGTTTTAGATGCTGATTTTTCTGACGATGAAGTAGAAACTGTGGGCGGTTTATTGCTTCAGGAAATTGGACTGGTCAGTGATTTACAAGGTCAGGTAATTGAGCTTGATAACTGGCAGTTTACAATTATTGAAGCAGATGCACGCATAATTCATCTGATTCGAGCTGTACGTAAATGAGAGCATACTTTAGTCAGCTGCTGGGATCATCCCGGCAGCAAAAACAGCTTCCCTTTATTTTTCCCTTACTGATTTCTCTTTGTTCTGGCGCAATTTTTAGCCTTGCCCTTGCACCTTATTACTATTGGTGGATTGCGATTTTATCGCCAGCCCTTTTGTATGCGGTATTGCATGGGCGCTCAGCGAAACAAGGCTTTGCCTTAGGTTGGGCTTATGGATTCGGGCTTTGGTTTGTTGGGGCATTTTGGCTGTACACCTCCATTCATGTCTATGGAGATACCAATGCAGCCCTGAGTGTGCTGATGATTGCCGTGATGGCCTTGGTGATGGGCCTGTTCACAGCGGTTCAAACTTGGCTTTATCGTCGTTTTTTTCCGGAAACTCCCCTCACCTTCGCTCCGCTCTGGATTGTATTTGAATGGGCAAAGACTTGGGTATTTACCGGCTTTCCATGGCTATTTGCAGGCTACGCCTTTACCGAGCGTTATCTCGATCACTATGCACCCCTCTTTGGTGTATTTGGGGTGTCGTTTGTGGTGATTATACTGGCCTGTGCCTTGGTCGAGTTACTCAAACGCCGTATTTTCTGGCTGATTCCGGCTGCCATTTTGCTGGTGGGCGCATGGGGTGCCTCTAAGCTGCAATTTGTCGAGCCAAAGAAAACAGCACCCTTGTCGGTTTCCCTGATTCAGGGCAATATTCCGCAAGATTTAAAATGGCTTACCGAATATCAGCTTAAAACACTGATGATTTACGCCAATCTGACCCGAAGCGAATGGGGCCGAGATCTGATTGTTTGGCCAGAATCATCTATCCCGATGTTTCAGACCGACATTCAACCGTTTTTAGATGCCATGAACCAGCAAGCCAAGGCCAGTGGTTCTGCATGGGTGACCGGCATACCGTACTGGGATCTTCCTGCATCGCGTCAGGCCCAAACACCGCTGTATTACAACAGTATTATGGCCTCAGGTTCCGATGCACACGGATTGTATAAAAAGCAGCGTTTGGTGCCCTTTGGAGAATATATTCCGCTTTCTGGATTATTAAGCTGGGTGCTACCGGCACTACAAAATGATCCCTCGATGAGTGGATTTAGCCGCGGACCAGACAATCAAAAACCGTTAATGATTAAAGGTCATTCACTGGCTGCTGCCATTTGTTATGAAGTGGCCTATCCAAACTTGACCCGTCGCAATGCTGAAAATAGTGACTTTTTGATCACGGTATCGAACGATGCATGGTTTACTGGTACGGCTGGCCCGTTACAACATTTGCAAATGGTACAAATGCGTGCCAAAGAAAATGGTCGCTGGTTTATCCGCGCAACCAACACTGGTGTAACCGCGTTTATCGATAGTAACGGTCATATTGTTGAACAAGCACCTATGGATCAGGCAGCCGTATTGCGTGGTGAATTGCCTGCAATGCAAGGTGAAACGCTGTATACCCGCCTAAGTGACTGGCCAATTTTAATCTTTTCTGGATTATTATTACTTTTGGGCTGGTTTTACCGACCGCGTAAGCCTCAAGATGTTTCTTACAAATCCAGACGCTAAACACCAGCCGAGAAGACATTCTCGGCTTTTTTTATATTCTCTAAAGTGACAGACGGATGAAGCTCATATACGCCATCATGCCTGCGAGCGTCATCATCGGTACCTGACGGTAAATTCGGATGAGTTGAGTTTCTAAAGGCGAGAGGTTTAAATGCGCCAAGGAAACCACAGTCAGTTGCAATGCATTGAAAAAGGTCACCAGCCATACTGAACTCAAAACACTAATACTTAAAAAAGCCACCATGATCTGGCTACTGGCATCGCTAAGCGACCAAAGCGTGATTGCACTTTGACTAAGCGGCAGAAGACTCAGCACAAAACATAGCGCCTTAAGCACAGACCAATGCAATTGGTTCACTTCATCGGATAAGAACAATGCTTTCATACTGATCGCCCCCATTATGTTTAATTTATTTTCTTTTGTCATTATGCGTAGTTTTTATCAAATAAAAAGCTGAATCTTTCTAACTGCTTGTTTTTCTTGTAACTATCCAGTTTAATAATAATTCTTATTATAACTCTCATATCTTAGTTATTATATTTTTAATTAAATAACAGCAACTTAAATATTTAACAATAACTAATAGCGATTATCACTTCACCTATGACTTATTTTAAGCCATAAGTGAAGAACATCATTATCTTAATTATTTTTCAGCATAATAAATATCAGCATCATTTCCTTCGCCACCGGCTTTACCATCTGCACCAAAAGAATATAAATCGTAGGCACGTCCTTCAGTACCCGGAATCACGTATTGCAAATCATTGTCCCAACTGTCCTTCGGATAGCCGCCTTTTACATAACCACCCGGCAACCAGTTTTTCGCAGTTGCAGGCTGATTCACCAAGGCATCTAAGCCACCTTCTTGCATGGTTGGAAAATGGCCATTGTCGAGCTTGAACTGGTCGAGTGCACCTGCCACCCCTTTTAACGTAATTTGCGTGGTATCGACTTTAGCCTTTTCTCCACGGCCCATGACGTTAGGTACAATCAGTGCCGCCAGCACACCCAAAATCACAATCACCACCATGACTTCGATTAAGGTAAAACCAGAGGCACGCTTCAGGCGTGGTGCACGCAATGCAGACGCCGACAGGCCTTGAGAAAGAACCGCAGAGGTATTGTCCTGCTTTGAATCGTTTAATCGTGTCTGTTTTAATTCCATATTCATCTCTAGTTTCAATCGTTTTTAAATCATATTATTCATATTGACAATCGGTAGCATCACCGCAATCACAATCACCAAGACAATCGCAGCCATGAGAACGAGCATTAATGGCTCAAGCAAGGCCAGCATTGTCGAAATAAATGTAGACACTTCACGGTCTTGCATACTCGATGCGCGCTCCAGCATGCGATCCAGCTCGCCAGATGCTTCACCACTTCGAATCATTTGTACCATCATTGGCGGGAAATAACCACAGCGCTCAAGCTGGGTAGCAAGGCTGCCACCCTCGGTCACTTTTTCTGCTGCCAAATTAATCGCATCTCGAATAATCCAGTTACTGCTGACAGCCGCACCGATACGTAGCGCATCTACCAAAGGTACGCCGGATCGAGTCAAAATCGACAGCGTACTTGCAAAACGTGCTGCGTTTATACCACGTGATAATTTACCAAATAATGGCAATCTGAGCGTTAAGCGATCAAACGCATAATGTCCTGCACTGGTTTTAAGAAAACGTACAAACATCACAATACTCAAAAAGCCAATCACCAGCATAAACGGCCATGCCTGACGAATAAAATCACTGGCATTCATCAGCGCCACAGTAATCCACGGAAGTGCCTGTTTGCTCTGATCGAAGGTTTTCACAATATCTGGCACCACATAGGTCATGAGTCCCATCACAATCGCAAATGACATCAGCATTAAAATGATCGGATAAATCATGGCCCCTTGTACTTTCTTTTGCATGGCAAAACGGTTTTCGGTGTAGTCCGAGAGCTGGTCTAAAATCAGATCCAAATGTCCAGATCGTTCTCCGGCCGCAATGGTCGCAATATATAAATCTGGAAAACGCCCCGACTGCTGCATACCTTGCGCTAGAGAATGCCCTTCTAGTACTTTAGAGCGCACCGACAACAATAAATTTTGTACGTGGATTTTTTCACTTTGTTTGGCCACGGCTCTTAAGGCTTCTTCAAGCGGAATCGCAGCCGCCACCAACACGGAAAGCTGACGGGTCATTAAGGCCAGATCATAGGCAGTAAATTTCTTTTGAAACCATGCACGCCCCTGTTGCTTGTCTTTTTTTTCTACGGGATCGACTAGAATGGGTGTCCATTCACGGTCACGGAGCTGCTGGCGAATTTGGCGCGCAGAATCACCCTCCAAAACACCTTTGTGTTGTTTTCCAGCGGCATCAAGCGCCGTAAATTGATATGCAGGCATGGTGGTATTTTAGTTTTTCCCAAAAAATCGTGTTGATGTAAATACGTCGTGTTAAATCCAGCATGATTGATTAAGCACCTCAGACATGCTCAGTTTGAGTATAATGCGCAAGATGATCCATAGAGCGACTCCATCTTGATGCACACTACGCCACCTCAGCCCCCTCAAGACATTTTCCGTGTTCGTGTGGCCGTTCCTGTGCATTTATACGATACCTTCGACTATAGCGTAAGCGCAGCAGATTATGAACAGGCAGCGATCGGTGCACGCGTTTTAGTCTCGTTTGGCCGTCAGACACTGGTCGGTATGATTACTGAAAAACTGGCGCCTGATCTGCCACTCGATCCAAGATTTCAATTAAAACCGATTCAGGCTTTACTGGATCAATCACCGATCTTAGACCAGAAAGTTTTAAAATTATTGACATGGTCGGCGCAATATTACCAATTTCCTCTAGGCGAAGTGATTCAAACGGCATTACCCGGTTTGCTACGTCAAGGCAAGGACGAGGATATCCTGACGCACATCTGGCGCATCGCGGCGCATCCCGACCCAGACGCAAAACTCAAGCGTTCGCTCAAACAGTTTGAAGCCTATCAAATTCTCAAGCTGCATCCAGCCGGCACCACCGAGACCATTTTAAATTTAAGCGGCGTCGATACCGCGACCCTTCGGGCTTTACAAAAAAAAGAACTGGTGACTTGCACACAGGAAATCCAAGATTTCCGTCCCACGCCGGTACAATTGGCACAAATGCCATTAACTGCCAATCCAGACCAGCAGCATGCCATTGAACGCGTTATGGCACATTTGCATGCCTACCGCGCCTTTTTACTCGATGGGCTAACCGGCAGCGGCAAAACCGAAGTGTATTTGCACATCATGCACGAGGTGCTCAAGCAAGGTAAACAGGTGCTGGTGCTGGTGCCTGAAATTGGTCTGACACCACAAACCATTGCCCGATTCAAATCCCGATTTCACTGTGATGTCGCGTTGCTGCATTCAGGTTTAAACGATTCCACGCGCTTACAGGCTTGGCAACAGGCCAAAATGGGCAAAGCCTCAATTATTTTGGGCACGCGGTCTGCAATTTTCACCCCTTTACCGCATTTGGGATTGATCATTTTAGATGAAGAGCATGATCTTTCTTTTAAGCAGCAAGAAGGCTTTCGCTATCATGCACGCGATGTAGCACTGTATCGTGCGCATCTGGAAAATTGTCCGATTATTCTTGGCTCTGCCACGCCCAGTATCGACAGTTATCATCTGGTCGAACAAAACAAACTTGAATTACTTGAGTTAAATCAACGTGCTGGTGTGGCATTAATGCCTAAAGTACACTTGATCGACTTAAAAGTAGCCAAAAAGCAGCACGGATTGAGCCAAAAGCTGATCGAACAAATCCAGCACACCCTCAAGCGCCAAGAACAAGTCCTGATTTTTTTAAACCGACGTGGCTATGCCCCCGTACTGGTCTGCGAAAGTTGCGGCTGGCAAGCCAATTGTCCACATTGCGACGCACATTTTACCGTACATACCCAACCCTATACCTATCTGCACTGTCACCACTGTGGCACTATTCAGCGCATGCCAGAGGCGTGTTTGGCCTGCAATCACCCGACCTTAAAAACCTTGGGCATGGGCACTGCCAAAGTCGAAGCGCATTTGACCGAACTCTTTCCTGAGCATGATGTGATTCGGGTCGATCGTGACAGTACCAGCCGAGTCGGCAGCTGGCAAAAAATTTATGACCGAATCCAGCAAAACAAGCCGATGATCTTACTCGGAACCCAAATGCTGGCCAAGGGTCATCACTTTCCGTTTGTGACCTTGGTGGCGATTTTAGATATCGATGCTGGCTTACTGAGTGTCGATGTCCGTGCGCCAGAACGCACCGCTCAATTGATTGTTCAAGTTTCGGGACGGGCTGGTCGCGGTGAACATAAAGGCGAAGTGTATCTACAAACCCTGCGCCCCGATCATCCAATGCTAACAACGCTGATTGAAAAAGATTATCGTGCCGTTGCCGCCGAAATACTCAATGAACGTCGAGTGGCGTTGTTGCCCCCTTATCGCTATAGCGTGTTGATCCGCTGTGAATCCAAAGATCGTGAATACAGTCAGGCGTTTTTACAACAAGCCGCAGCACGTTTCTTACAACAGGCAGGCAGTGTGGCCGAGATCTGGGGGCCTATTCCCGCGCCAATGGAACGAAAAGCAGGACGTTATCGGGCACATATGGTGATTTTGGCGCAAGATCGGGCGCGCTTACATTTCTTTTTACGTTCTTGGTGGGCCGATACCGTACAGCAACCGCGCCAGCATCAATTACGGCTTTCGATTGATGTCGATCCGCAAGAATTTAGCTGATGGCTTAATGTTCATGGCTGAAAATGCTAGAGTTAAACCTTTACTTAGCCCCCAACGCATTCAGAGTTTTCTATGTCACTGTTGCTACAAATCACGATTTTTCTCGGTGCCGCATTACTCCTGGTGCCGCTAGGTAAACGTTTTGGTATTGCAACCGTCATTGGTTATCTGTTGACCGGTATTGTACTGGGTCCGCATGTTCTGAATGTTGCAACCGATGCCAAAGCCATCATGCATATGGCTGAATTTGGCGTCATTTTACTGATGTTTATTATTGGGCTTGAGTTACGCCCGCAGCGCTTGTGGCAAATGCGTCACTCGATTTTTGTGATGGGCAGTACGCAGGTGATTCTGACTGGCATGGTGTTAATGGGGCTGGTGTTTTTGGTCTTTAAGCAATCGGTGACCAGTAGTTTTGTCATCGGATTTGCGCTGGCGCTGTCTTCGACCGCGTTTGTGCTGCAATTGCTGGCAGAAAAGCAGCAACTCAACACCACTTATGGTCAGCAGTCCTTTTCTATTTTGCTGTTTCAAGATATCGCAGCCATCCCCCTTTTAGCCGTTATTCCACTTTTAACCGGTAGCTCAACCACGCACCATGGTATTGCCTACTTTGCTGCGATTTTGGCCACCTTTAGCGGCTTATTTCTATTTAGCCGTTTTGTGATGCGGCCCTTTTTTCGTTTTGTTGCCAAAAGTGGTGCGACAGAGCTGATTACCGCAGTGGGCTTGTTCATTGTGCTGGGCGTGGTGCAATTGATGGAAATTTTAGGTATCAGCACTACACTTGGCGCATTTTTGACAGGTGTTCTGCTGGCAGACTCAGAGTTTCGTCATGAACTTGAAGCCAGCATCGCCCCTTTTAAAGACTTGCTTTTAGGGCTGTTCTTCATGACAGTGGGCATGACCGCACAACTGACGCTCATGCTGCATATGCCAGAAATCATTATTGGTTCGGCACTTGCGCTGATTGTGATAAAGGGCGTGTTACTGATGGGTATCGCTCGTTACTTTAAATACAAGTGGAACAACAGCCTGATGCTGGCAGCCTGTTTGGCTCAAGGGGGTGAGTTTGCATTTGTGGTGCTGAGCGTTGCACAAAGCGAGCAGGTTTTGACTCAGGCCATTGTTCAGCCTGTAGTGCTGATTGTCACCTTGTCGATGGTGCTGACGCCACTCTTTTACGCCTTGATTCAGCATGTTGTTATACCAAGACTGCAACAGGACACCACGCCAGAATTTGACGAAATTCCAGATCAGTCCCCCCCTATGATTATTGCGGGCTTTGGTCGTTTTGGTCAAATTATCGCTCGAAATGCACGTATCAATCAGATTGCCTTTACTGCCATCGACAACAATTTACAGCAGATTGATTTTGTCCGACGTTATGGTGGCACCTTATACTATGGTGATACCACCGAACCGGAAATTTTACGTGCTGCGGGTATCGAAAAGGCGAAGGTCTTTGTTTTGGCAATTGATGACGTCGAAGACAGCATGAATGCCGCACGCCATATTCGCTTGAACTATCCCGATATTCATTTGCTGGTTCGTGCCCGAGATCGGCACCATGTGCATTTATTGCGTGATCTGGGCGTAAGGCACATCTGGCGTGAAACGTATTTATCGTCTTTGGGCATGGCACATCGGGCGCTCAATCTATTGGGGCTGTCAGAGCAGCAAGCCAGTCAAAATATTCAAGTGTTCCGTGATTATGATGAACAGTTGCTGGAGCAGCAGCAAAGCATCTATCACGACGAACAGAAAGTTTTTGAAACACATCGCAATGCAATGGCTGAACTTGAACACCTCTTCGACAGTGATCAACGCCATCAAGATGAATACCCCGAACACAATCGTGAAAACAGACACGAAAATCATCGTATTGATGTTACACAAGATGATCGTCACTGACTTGTGTTTTACAATATTGACACCATTAAGACAGGGTTATGGAGAAAAATATGTCTGATTTACGCCAACGCTTTTTTATTGAGGACTGCCCTGTTCGTGGAGAAGTCGTACATTTAGAAGAAGCATTACAAACCATTTTGGCTCAACGTCCCTATCAACCTGCTGTGCAGGTGTTGCTTGGGGAAATGTTAAGCGCAACGGCACTTTTGGCCAGTACCCTCAAAATCAAAGGTCGTATCAGTTTACAAATTCAGGCCTCAGGCACGTTTCGCTGGGGAATGGCCGAGTGCAACCATTTGGGTGAAGTGCGTGCTTTGGCAGACTATGAAAATGATCCACATTTTGAGCAGGCACAAGACAGTAGCGTGGTACTGAGCACACTGCAAAATCCAGTGCTGTTTATTAATATTGAGCCAGAATTTGGTGAGCGCTATCAAGGGATCGTACCGCTCGATCAGCCAACCCTCGCAGGCTGCCTGATGCAGTACTACGATTTGTCGGCCCAGATTCCGACACACATCGTGCTGGCAACGACCGCCGAGCGTTCGGGTGGCTTACTCATTCAGCTGTTGCCGCGTAACAACGAAGAAGAGCAACAACTGATTGATGAAGACATCTGGCCACGCCTGATCATGCTCACAGGAACGCTAAAAGCAGACGAATTAACCGATTTGCCAGCCAATGAAATTTTGTACCGTTTGTACAATGAGGAGCAAGTACGCCTGCCTGAGCAAGAACAGCTAAAGTTTGGCTGCACCTGTTCAAAAGAACGCTGTGCGGCTGCCCTGCAACAGATCGGGGTAGATGCGGTGCGTGAAACATTGGCTGAACAAAATCCAATACAGATGGATTGTCAATTCTGCCAAGCCCGCTATACCTTTACCGCAGAAGAGGCTTTAGGCCTGTTTGGTGAACATCTCAGCTAAATACACAGATCAACGCAGACGCATTTTCTAGCGATCTGGATGTTGTGATGGCTTGGTTTAAACAAACCTGAATCGTCTTAGAAGATGATTCGGGTTTTTTATTGCCAAAACCCAACAGTTTCATATTACAGATGACTTGAATTGAATGAGTAAATCGCCGTATAACACAGTATAAGTCACTTATAATTAAGACACCGTACATGGCCAAGAACTATTATGAAACGCTCGGTGTTTCGCGAGATGCGACACCTGAAGAGATTAAAAAAAGCTATCGAAAGCTGGCACGCAAGTATCACCCCGATGTGAGTAAGGAGCCAGATGCCGAGGCGCAGATGCAAGCGCTGAATATTGCCTATGACACGCTAAGTGATACTGAAAAAAAAGCAGAGTACGATCAGCAACTTGATTATCCTCAAGGCTTTTCTGGTTTTGGGCAAGGTGCTCAAGGCAGTGCGGGTTTTGATGGTGGATCATTTTACCAGCAAGGTCAGGGCGCTGACTTTAGTGGCTTTGAAGACTTATTCGGTCGTTTTGGTGCAGGCTTTGGTGGTGCCAATCACCAATATCAGCGTCAGACGCACCGCTTTCGTGGTGAAGATCAACATGCACGAATCGAGGTAGATATTGAAGTGGCTTACCATGGCAGTACTCAAAATCTCACCTTACAAATTCCAACTTTAAATGCTTATGGCGAGGCAGAAGTACAACGTAAAACCTTGCAAGTGAAAATCCCCAAAGGCATGAAAGAAGGCCAGCAAATTCGCTTGAATGGTCAGGGCCAAGCTGGGATAAACGGCGGTGAAAATGGCGACTTATACCTCGAAATTCACTACAAAAACACCCCACAAATGCATGTTGAGGGTGCTGATGTTTATCTCACAGTCGATGTGGCACCGTGGGAAGCAGCACTTGGGCAAAAAATTGAGGTTCAAACTCCAAGTGGTCGCGTTAGTGTCAATATACCGAAAAATTCCAAAACTGGTCAGCAGTTGCGTTTAAAAGACAAAGGGATTCCCAATAAAACGCCCGGACATTTGTATTTAATGATCAATCTGGTTTTACCCGAAGCACAGACCGAAGCCCAACACAGCGCCTATGAAGCACTTGCTCAGGCATTTTCTTCATTTCAACCCCGTCGATAAGGAGCCAGCTCATGTCTAAAATTCATTATGTGGAAGTGATTTGTCAGAATGAGACCACCGCCGAGATTATCGATGAGCAACGCGGACTCAATTTACAGCAGTTTGCACAGGTCTGTGGTCAAAGCCCAGAATGGGTGCTGCAATTGATTGACTATGATATTTTGCTGGTGGGACATCCCGATCAACATCAGTTTTTGGGAGAGGATGTCGCACGGGCGCGCAGAGCCTATCGTCTGCAACGTGACTTTGATGCCAGTTTATCGGCGGTGGCACTGATGCTGGACTTACTTGATGAAGTACAACAGTTGCGCCATGCTGTCCGGCATCTGACGCCTCCTTCAGACCAGCAAACAAACCGTCATGAATGCTGACTGATCCACTGATAGCTGAGTAAACCAAGTACCGTACAAAGGAGTGATCCCAGCACATGAATCAAGATCAGGCCAATCGCCCAGCTGTATTTTTGCTGCTGAAGCAGATCGATTACTTCGGCAGAAAAGGTCGAAAATGTGGTCAATGCGCCGCAAAAGCCTGTAATAATAAATAACTTATAATTGGCACTGATCTGCGCATGTGCAAAAAAGGCGATGGCATAGCCGATAATAAAGCCGCCAACCAGATTGACCAGAATGGTGCCTAAAGGGAAATACTGTAAAGTCGGATTAAATTTAAGCCCAACGAACCAGCGAATCCATGCACCAAGCACAGCGCCACAAGCAATTGAGAGTAAAGATGAGTACATCGGCATGCTCCAATATTTTTTTCATGCAGAGCACGCACAATATGCCTACGCCCCTGCTGAAAAGAGGTAACGTAGACATCATTAGCCAGAATGGCGGTTTTTGCGAGGAGGAATGTCATCTCCTGTGTGCTCAGTTTAGTCTAATCTTGGCTTGATGTGAAGCAGTTGCGCCAAGCCTCTTCAAGCGGTTTTATTTCAATTTGGTTATTTTTTCAACTTCTTTCAGGGTTTGTTTGATGGGTTCATAATCTAGAAACCAGAACAAATTCATATTACGCTGCCGTTTTTGATGTGCCAGCATTTCAATGACGCTTTTTTCACCACGCCCCACCAAATGCTGTCGATAAAAGTAATACAAAAGCAAAAGTGTGCTGAGCAACATCGCCGCCAGCATCATCCAGAATCCTTCGGGAGATTTTAAGCCGGGAATAAACTCAAAATTCATACCATATACGCCGGTTAGAAGCGTCAATGGCGCAAAAACGGCGGTAATAATGGCCAAGATCCGCATATTTTCATTGGTTTGATTGGCAATCGCATTAAAATGCAAATCGATGGCCGACTGAATTGCGGCACGTAATCTGGAGGTGTGTTTTTGCGTGCGCTCAATATGACTCACCAGATCGTTCATTCTAACCAATAGTAAATCTGGCGATTCCGAGGCGTGTTGACCCATCAGATGATGATAATTTTCGACCAGTTCGTCTCGTAGCTCCTGTAAAGTTTCAATCTGCTCCTCACACAGATTTTCGACTTGCTGAAATGCCATGTTTTCTTGAAACAACTGTGGCCATTGGTGAAATCGTTTACGCCCTTGCAACAGCTCACGCTGCCAGTGTTCGACCCGACGCGTGAGCGGTGTACGCAAATCCAGATAGGCATCAATCATGCTATTGAGCATGCGCAGGGTTAAATCGATCGGTGTCGAAGGCAACTTGCGTGGCTTGTTTTGATCACTGATATCGCGCTGTACAATCTGTTCATAACGCTGCACATAGGCATCCATCGCCTTATTGCCTGTCTCACGGATACTGATCAGCACGTCTTGCGAGATGATAAAACTGATCGGGGTTGTGGCTAAACCAAATATACTTTCATGTACTTCTCCGGTCACTTCGCTGTTGCTGATCTGATCGTCAGGCGTAATGATTTTACGAAAAATCAGTAAATCATAATCGTCCATCGTGTCAAATGCACATGGATGATCGATATTTAAGATATCGCGAATATGAAATTCGTTAATAGAGAGACGAGTCAGGCCATTGATATTTTTTTGCCATTCCTCGGTTTGCATCACCACATCTTCACGAATGCAATCGACCCACATAAATGCCAGATGATGCTCGTCCTGAACCTGTTGGCTAATAAAGGCATACTGTTCAGCAGCATGCTTATAAACATAATAAATTTGCATGTGTACCCGTATTTTCGATGCGGTGTGGCATAGGTTGATGGTACTAAATCTAGCTTAAAATACTCAATGAAAAATGTACCCGAGTATTTGCCAGCGCTTCATTTATGTTGTGACTTGCCATAAAAAAGTCCGCCGAAGCGGACTTTTTTAATCATGTAACAGATTTAAAACTTAAACCTGTTCGATGTCTTTCATGGTCAATTTGATACGACCACGGTTATCGACATCTGCAACCTGTACTTTAACGTCCTGACCTTCTTTAAGAACATCAGAGACATTCGCAACACGTTCATTTGAAATTTGTGAAATATGTAGCAAACCATCGGTACCTGGCATGATATTCACGAATGCACCAAACTCTACGATACGGATGACTTTACCGTCATAGATTTTGCCAGGCTCAACTTCAGCAGTTAATGCCTGAATTTTCGCAATCGCAGCACGTGCAGCGGCTTTGGTTTCACCAAATACACGCACTGTACCATTGTCTTCAATATCAATTGCAGCTTTGGTTTCTTCAGTAATTTGACGAATCGTCGCGCCGCCCTTACCAATTACGTCACGAATCTTGTCTGGATTGATCGTAATCACTTCAAACGTTGGTGCATGTGCTGAAATTTCAGGACGTGCACGTGAAATTACTTTGTTCATTTCATTCAGGATGTGCATACGACCTGCATACGCCTGATTCAATGCAACTTCCATAATCTCTTCGGTGATGCCTTCAATCTTGATGTCCATTTGAAGTGCAGTAATACCATTGGCAGAACCAGCAACTTTAAAGTCCATATCACCTAAATGATCTTCGTCACCCAAGATGTCAGAAAGTACAGCAAAACGCTCGCCTTCTTTCACAAGACCCATCGCAATACCAGCGACTGGCGCTTTAAGAGGAACACCTGCATCCATCAATGAAAGTGATGCACCACATACAGACGCCATTGAAGATGAACCATTTGATTCAGTGATGTCCGATACGATACGAATCACGTACGGGAAGCGGTCAGCCGCAGGCAATACAGCTTGAACACCACGACGTGCCAAACGACCATGACCAATTTCACGGCGCTTTGGACCAGATTCACGACCTGTTTCACCTACAGAGTATGCAGGAAAGTTGTAGTGCAACATGAAGTTGTCAGTTTTGGTGCCTGCAAGCGTATCCACCATAAGGGCATCACGTGTGTTACCCAAAGTAGTGGTCACCAAGGCCTGAGTTTCACCACGGGTAAATAATGCTGAACCGTGCGCACGATCCAATACACCCACCTGTACATCGATACCACGAACAGTTTTGGTGTCACGACCATCAATACGTGGCTTACCAGACAAGATATTGTCACGTACGGTACGGTATTTAAGGTCTTCAAACAATTCGTTCACTTCATCAGCAATACCCGTTTCGTCATTTTCTGGAACGAACTGAGCGACTGCTTCTGCATAAAGCGCATCAATTGCTGCATAGCGATCTTGTTTTACCGCAATGGTATACGCTTCAGAAATTTTCGCTTCAAACGCTGCTTTCAATTGCTCAAGCAATGCTTCATTTTTGGTTGGCGCAACCCAAGTTGACTCAACTGCACCCGCAGCCGCAGCAAACTCTTTGATCGCCTGAACTGCAATTTGCATTTCGTCATGACCGAAAAGTACAGCGCCAAGCATTTGATCTTCAGACAATTCTTTGGCTTCAGATTCAACCATCAAGACAGCAGATTCAGTACCTGCAACCACAAGGTCAAGATCGCTTTCTTTTAATTGTTCAAAGTTCGGGTTTAAAACATATTCACCGTTGATTAAACCAACACGTGCACCCGCGATTGGGCCACGGAAAGGTGTACCAGCAATCGACAATGCCGCTGAAGCACCTAACATGGCTGCAATATCGGCATCCATGGTTTTGTCAGAAGAAACCACTGTCGCGGTGATTTGAATTTCGTTGAAGTAACCTTCTGGGAACAACGGACGAATTGGACGGTCAATCAAACGTGAAATTAACGTTTCAGCTTCAGAGGCACGGCCTTCACGCTTGCCATAACCACCTGGAATACGACCAGCAGCATATTGCTTTTCTTGGTAGTTTACAGTCAGTGGGAAAAAGTCTTGACCCGCTTTCGCTTTCGCTTGTGCAACAACTGCAACCAATACGGTCACACCGCCCATCGTCACTAGAACAGTGTTTGCTTGACGCGCAACACGACCTGTTTCCAATACAACTTGATGCTGACCAAACTGGAATTCTTTACGAATAATATTAAACATCGACATGTAATCTTTTTTCCTGGTTCTTTTTGAACAGTTATTCTAGTGGAGACCCCTAAGGTTTGGCATTCATATCACCCCAACAGCAATGATAAATGACAAAGCTTAGAAGCCGACCTCACTAGAGAATAGACACAAAGAAGGAGCGAACATTCGCCCCTTCTAGCGTAGTCTGATGCAAACACCAGACACTCGCCCGTCTTCAGTTGTGAGAGACGTCATCGCGCGCACAACCGAAAAACAAGCCAAAATCGAATTAACGACGTAAACCTAATTCGCCGATCAAGCTTACATAACGACCGTGGTCTTTACCATTGAGGTAGTCAAGTAATTTACGACGTTGGTTAACCATACGGATGAGACCGCGACGGCTATGATGGTCGTGTTTGTGCTCTTTGAAGTGACCTTGCAAATCATTGATTTGAGCAGTCAAAAGTGCAACTTGAACTTCTGGTGAACCCGTGTCGTTTTCAGCACGTGCAAATTTAGCGATAATCGCTGCGCGATCTGCGTTTGTTAAAGCCATTCGATTTCTCCGAGATGCTTAAAAAAACAAATAAAATGATAAAAATCAAAAATATTATCTAAAAAGATAGCATTTCTTGACTGCCGTGCATCACTACAGCAGTTTGCCATTTTAAAGGATAAGACCGTAATTGACAATTCATAAATCAATTCAATACGGTGTGGCGGTGCTTATCAGTGGTATTAGTGTCTGAACAAGCTGGTCAAAAAAGACACTGACTTACCGTGTTATTCATTGCACACTGCCACTATAAAAAGAATGATCATGGGAATGACGTGAAACTATTATCAGCCAATACCTGCTACGTACCACCCGATATTCACAGCGTGATGCGTGCCCAGCATGAAAATGATGCCGCCTCTGGCGCAATGACTGCTGCACAGGTTCAGCGCATTTGGCACAGAGTCGAGCAGTTGTATAAAAGCGGTAATTATCCTCTGATTGGTTTTTGCCTGCGTCGCAACGGACATATTTTACTAAATCGAAGTTTGGGCTATGCACGCGGCAATACGGTGGATGGCTTGGCAAGTGATGCACAGATTGCAACGCCCGAAACACCGATTTGCCTGTTTTCTGCCTCAAAAATTGTTACGGCAATGCTGATCCATGTGCTCAATGAGCGTGGCCTGATTAATCTTTTCGACCCGGTGAGTTATTACATCCCTGAATATGGCGTAAATGGCAAACGCCGCGCCACCATTTTTCATTTACTGGCACATCGGGGTGGTATTCCACGGCTTGAAACTGAAGTGACACCAGAATTGCTGTTCGATAAATCAGAGATTCTGGCGCGATTATATCGCGCGAAGCCAGTATCGGCAGCGGGTACACATCTGGCTTATCATGCGGTCACTGCCGGCTATATATTGGGTGAGCTGATTGAACGTGTAACCGGACAGGATCTTCGGCAGTTTTTACATGAAACCATCGAAAAACCCATGCAAATGGCCTGTTTCAATTATGGTCTTGCGCCCGAGTGGCGTGATCGGGTTGCACTCAATGCCCCAACAGGCTTACACCCTCGCCTAGGTACAGATCACTACCTACAGCATGTACTTGGCGGCGGCTTACAACTGGCAGTGGACCTGACCAATGACCCCCGCTTTATGGATACGGTATGCCCTGCGGGTAATATTTATACCAGTGCAGAGCAAGCAGGCCGTTTTTTTGAAATGTTGCTGAGCGGTGGACGATATCACGATCAGCAGATTCTCACACCACAAACCGTGTTTCGTGCCACTTTACCCACCTCAGTGACCAGCTTAGATCGGACATTATTGGCACCGATGCGCTATGCATTAGGCCCTATGCTCGGCAGCAATCCAGTGGGGCTGTTTGGCCCGATGACAGGACAAGCCTTTGGCCATCTGGGATTTTCTAATATTTTATGCTGGGCCGATCCAGAGCGGGATATCAGTGTCTCGCTGCTGACTACAGGGAAATCTGTCATTGGTACACATTTACCTGTGCTGGGCAAACTGCTGTATCAAATCTCGATGCAGTGTCCTAAAGTTGCCAAAGGTCAGCGTCGCTCATTATTTGGAAGCGATACCCACGAAACCAATATGGTGTAAAAAATAAAAAGCCCAAGCGGTGCTTGGGCTTTATGCGCTGTAGTTTCTTATTCTGAACGATTGTTCTTGTATTTTGTTATTATCTGGAGAGTTTTCTTAGAACCCTTTTATTGATTATGGTCATTGTCCCTGACATGAACGAACTTCCTAACAAGTTCTATTCTGCCACATTTAATTATGAATAAAAGTAGTGATTTTCGTATCAGTATGTAAGCAAAAACGTACAGGTCTGTATATATCAGAAAACATAGCAGTTTTTCTAAATATAAATATGTAACTTGTTTTTTTTTGAAATGCCAGACATAAAAAAGCCTTGTAGTCTCTCCCAAAACTACAAGGCTTAGCGGCTGTAAGTTCCTCGTTTATCCTTACTTCACTGTAAGTTCGCTGTCTTCGACTTATTCTAATTTTTATGCGGTTTTTTCTTAGCATTCCTTGCTAAGTTTTTGTGCAGGAACATCATCTCAAAATATTGCTTCGGACTCTATAAGCTAATTTCTCGAATTCGTGTAAGCAATTTCGTACAGAGCTGTCTACTCCTTAGGTAAACTTACTAAAATGAAATCATTATTAATTTTTTCACTAAGCCACTTTTTCGAGCGGTGCGCTGTGTAAGTGATTGTAAAAAGGCCGCACGATCTACCAACAGGCTGACCACGTTTTTGGCGCGGGTAATGGCGGTATAAAGCAGCTCCTGACTCAGAATTTTTTCTGCACTGGCATCAAACACAATTGCAGTATGTTTAAATTCGGAACCTTGAGATTTATGAATGGTCAATGCAAAGGCCGTTTGAATGTTTTTGGGCAGTCGATTGGCTGCTACCCATTTGTCTAAACTTGGAAAATACACTTCAAACTGATCGGATTGTGTGCGGTGTCGAAAGCAAATACCGATATCACCATTCGACAACCCTAACTGATAGTCATTGTATGTCATCATGACTGGCCGGCCCAAATACCACCCTGCCACAGGTACAACCATTAATTGCGTGGTCAGCCAGTCTTCTGCAAAGCGGTTAATCTGATCAAGCCCAAATTTGCCAAAACGGATGGCCACCAAAATCCGATAATCATCAAATGCCTGTATCACTTTTGCTAAATCAATAGAAGCGGCTTGCTCACGATACTGTTTGAGCGCATTGACATAAGGTAAATAGCCTTGCATGAGTTGCAAATAATAGGCAGTAGGCTCATGAAGCAATAAATCGTTCAGATATTCGAGCTGAACCAGATCCGACATATTATCGTATAGCTGAATGGACTGAAGCGTTTGAGGTGATGCCACTTGCTGTTCAAACGCAGCTAAAATATCCTCAGATGGCTTCACATCCGAGAGATGTTGAATAAATCCAGCAAACTGACCAATTTTTGCCTCGGCATTAAAGCGTCGACTGGTCACCAGTTGGACGTGATTGTGTTTAAGCGCGGGCACTTGCTGCAAGTCGGCCAGTACCGCACCTACATCCACCGAAGCCAACTGTTTGGCATCTCCAAGTAAAATTAAACGACAATTTGCTGGAATCGCTTCGAACAACAGCGTCGCCAATTGCAAATCAAGCATCGATGCTTCATCGACCACCACTACATCATACGGCAGAGGTTGTTTGGCATGGTAACGGGGTCGCTGCTGGTGCCCCAAACCCAAAAGCCGATGCAGGGTTTGAGTCGACTGCTGTTGCAGCTCTTCGCTCAACAAACCGGATTCGAGCAGCTTAGGATCTTGAAAAGACGCCTGAAGCGCCTCTTGCATGCGCTGTGCCGCCTTACCGGTTGGGGCTGCCATCGCAATTCGGATATCGGGAATGGCCTGATTTAAAACCGCGATAATACGGGCCAAGGTGTAGGTTTTACCTGTTCCCGGCCCGCCTGTAATAATATTGAGCGCATGGTTTGCCACCATTTTCATGGCTGCCTGCTGGTGAGGATCAGTGAGCAAATTGGTGTACGACGTGACGTCAACCGCTGATAGTTGCGTCTGTGTTAAACGGTGTACTTGCGTGGCCAAACGCTGTTCGAGCGACCAATATCGATACAGCGCCAGCATCTCGTCGTCATAGACCATGGGGGCAACCGTCTGTGCTGCTTGGGATGCATGCACCGCAAACTTACCCAACTGCGCCACATCTGACGAAGAAATCGCCAAACCGCTATCTCCTTGCAAACTTGCTTCAATTAATGCTTGCAACATGTCACGAATTTGTTCAGAATTGCGCTCCCTGAGATTGAACGGTGTCTGAACCAGATACTCACTCCACATTTTCAGCCACGCCAAATCCTTGTCTAGACTGATGTTTTGATTATCCACACAGTTATCCTCAAGCTTGTCCACACACTTATAAACACATTTATCCACAAAATAACCACCTGAATTTCAAGTTATTATTCAGATTTGTCACTTTTTTTGTCCATTTTATCCTCAACAAAATATCCCAAGATCGCATCTAGACGCAAAATAAACTCGTTATCCGGCTTCCAGTAAAAATAGCCCTGATGGGCAGCGCCAGTCATGCCTCGAAGATACAAATAAGTTGCCCCTCCTAAATGCTGCTCGATCTGGTAATGCTGCAATTTCACTTTTAAATAACGATGCAAAGCCACCAGATACAATGCGGCTTGTAGCCAGTAACTCGACTGGGTCATATTGTGCTGAATGGCTTGCGCCGAATAATCTTGCTGGTCGCTGCCCAAATAATTACTTTTATAATCGGCAATATGAAAATGCTGGCCATCGAAGTACATCAGATCGATTGATCCATTCAGGTAGCGCGCGGCATGCGCATCTAAAAAATCGGGCATATGAATGTCATATTCGGCAAAAAGTTGCTGAATGCGACGCATGGCCAGTACACGATCAGATAACGCCAGATAGAACGGACACTCGCTTAAATACTGCCCTGCTTCAAGCTGATTCAACTGAAAACCCTGATGCAAGGGTGTGGTCGCCACATGCATGAGCCACTCGGTCAGCCATTGAAACAATAGTCCATCTTCACCATTGTGCTCAGGATAGGCCTCGGTGTATTGGCGATAGAGCTGCTCCCAAAGTGTACTGTAATCATTTTTAAAACGACGACGCAGCTCAATCGGCCATTCGTCTGGTTTTTTTAAATCAATATGTTCAAAAATTTCGTGCAGGAAATTTCCTGCTTGAGGCCCTTTTGGAAAATGCTGTTTAATCCACTCGAGTGGCAATTGAGTGGTTGTATTGAACGATACATTCAGATCACGTTCATCGTCGGCCTGTTGTTCGGGCACCTGAGTCAGCGCAAGTGTATCGGCATACAGCAAGGACGGCTTTAGATGCTGGGCCAAATAACTAAAACTGGTTTTGCCGCGCGGATAAAATCGCTGTGACGGTACGGGCTGCGCATATAGACGATAGGTTTGCTGCTGCGCGGCGCGATGTAATGCCGGTGGGCATTGTGGCTCACACGGTTCATCCATGCTGTAGGGATGAAAAAATGCCTCTCCCTGATGTTTCCAGTACGCCAGTGCATCTTGCGATTTTGCCTGAGCATCTTGCATAACTGCATAGACCCGATGACTGGCGCGGGTTAATGCCACATACCATAAACGGTTTTGTTCGGCTTTAGCCCGATCACTATGTTGCTGCTGTGCTCTTTCGGTTAAACGTGCTTTATCGGCAATCGAAACCAATCGGCGTTGCTGCAATGCGCCAGTCTCTGGGTCTGGCACCGTCAACTCGGAAAAATTCAGCCCTGTACTTTGCTCCCTAAACGGCTTGTCTGCGCCGAGTAAAAACACCACCTTAAACTCAAGTCCTTTAGACTGATGGATGGTCATGAGCTGCACACCGGCATCACTTGAAAGCTTGCGTTCTAGTTCCCATTCGCGCTCACTGGGTGAAGTGAGCTGTTTCAGATACCAATGGTAAAGGTTCTGGGCACCGGCATAACGCTCGCTGTGCTGAGTTAAAAGTTCACCCAAATGGCGGACATTCACCACTGCACGCTCGTTGTCACGGCGCTGGATTTTGACCAGATTCTGCCATACCTGAAACACGGCCAGTGCGTGTTGCCATGCGGGTAAAAACCCCTGATGCATCCAGATTTCACGCACAGCATCAAACTGAGTCATGTACTGGCTCAATCCCGATGCCTGCTGCTGCAATTGCTGCAAGGTGCTTAAATCCAGTCCAATCATGCGCCCAAGCAATGCCCGTTTGACTTTGGCTTCATCGTAAGGATGTAAAATAGCGGTGAGAAATGCAGCCACATCGTGTGCCAGTGCATGATCAAATACACTGCAGCGTGACGGTCGGTTCACTTTAATTCCCAAATACTCAAGTCTGGCCTGAACATCATCCAGTCCTTTATGGTTTTTGGAAATGACCGCGATATCATCGCTAATCAATCCACGCTGCTGATCAGGTTCGTCTAAATACAACTCTCCACGATGGGCCTGATTGAGTAGCGCACGGATTTTCCAGCTTACCTGCTCAGCCTCACGATTTTTATCTTCCAGCATCAGCCAGCGTAATGGAGCCGGATTATGTTGCCCCTGATCGATTAATGCAGGATGCGCACGCTGCCCGGCTTCAATAGAATCATAAAGTACCTGTTCGCCAAAATCGGGCTGTCGTTGAAAAAGTGCATCGACCACCTCGACCAGCGGTCTGACTGAGCGATGGTTATTCACCAGTTTGTAGTTGCGTCCCTGCTTGCGCATGATGTCTTGATGGGCATTTAAAAATGTCAGCATGTCGCCGCCACGAAAGCCATAAATCGCTTGCTTTCGATCGCCCACCATAATCATGCAGCCGTTTTGATAACGCTGCGGATGGCGCCAGATACTGGCCAGCATGTCATCTTGATCCTGATTGGTGTCTTGAAATTCGTCGACCAAAATAAGTGGATAACGTGACTGCACATACTGGGCAAAGCGTTGCCCTTGCTCGCCTTTAAGCGCTTCAGAGAGCGTCCGGATCTGCTGTGAAAATGTGGTTTCTCCCTTCTCTTGCAACACTTCGGGTAAACGATTTTTCACTTCATGACACAAATAAGCCTTTAAATGATGATGCAACTGGGTAAATTGTTGTTCGTGATCTTTTAAGCATTGCAGCACCTCGACCAGAGCGAGTACCGCTGGATGCTGATAAAAACCGTCACTGATGGCCACGGAACATTTTTTAAAAATTTTATTTTGATGATATTTTTCTAAAAATTTATATGCGGCTTCACGCGCCGACCCAAGATATGCTTCAAAGATGCTCAAATCGGGTTGTTCAAGTGCTTGGAGCAATTGCGGCAGGTCACGACAAAATAAGGTATGAAAGGCATCATTACGAAAAGAAGTGCCATTGATGAAGCCATAAAACTCTCCGTCTCGTGCCGTGTAAGCCAAGAGATCATCAAGCTGAATGGACTGTGCTTGCCGAAGTTGTGCATAAAAATGTTCAACATTCAACTGCGGTGCCACATAGGGATCAAACTGGGCAGAGCTAAAATTGAGTGCCTGTTCGACTACATCGACAAAAGCATCTATCTGTTTGAGCGCACCAATATTATATAAACCATCAATAATCGCCTGTGGCTGGGCATTGATCCATGCACGCAGGACATCATGAATCAGTTGGCGGGTATAGCGCTTGGCATCGTCGGTAATTGCCGCTGCTTCAATTTTGCCACTTTCAAACGCAAATTCTCGTAACAGCTTTTGGCTAAAACTGTCCAATGTACCAACAAAAAGTTCATCGAGCTGATCCAATACCAGTTTTAAGCGCTCAGCCGCATAGCCCATACGCGGTGCGAATTGCTTCAAAATATGCTGTAGCAATGGATCTGCTTCTTGCTCAGCACGCTGTATGACCTCTTGCTCTGTGAAACCCAGAGACGCGTTCAGCACACTATAGATGTGCTGGACACGCAAACGGATTCGTGTCTTAAGCTCTGCCGCAGCAGCACGGGTAAACGTGGTGGCAATCACCTGCTTAGGTAAATAGCGCTCTAGGAAAATGCGGACCATCAGGCTCGACAAGGTATAGGTTTTTCCAGTGCCGGCAGACGCTTCAATTAAATGCAGACCTGAAAATTCAATTTCTGTAATCGGTTGATAAGACGTTTTTGAGCTTAATGGCATGTCTTACTCCAGACGCAAATACTGAAAAATAGGGGCATAGAGTGCATATGAATAGCGGTTCATCGCATCTTTGAGTAATGCAGTGCTATCTTGCTGATCAAGTATAAATGCCCAATCTCGATGGCCTTGGCTGCTTTCATCTTGACGGATATCCAGATTCACATAGGCTTTGGCGTCTTGCCACGCGTTCAACAGGCTTTTCAGGTCCTGCTCGTCGAGCAGCATTTCGCCCTGCTCTGTGGCAGACCAATGATGGCTTTTCTCTTTTTCTAGCGCTTTGAGTATTAATGCCGCTGGCAACACCACAGGCTGTGTAGCGCCATAATGCCACATCGCCAGCCACTGATCTAAGTAGTGCTTGGCCTGCTCGGCATTCAGACCTTCGCAAATTACGGTTTTATCGCTAAATACCACAATACGTCGTAAGGTTTTTGCGGCTGCACCCTGCTGACCAAATGCCAACCAGATTAAGTACTCAAGCCATACACATGCCATGCGTTTGGCCCGTGCACTTGAGGCCTCCATACTCACCCAGTCGCTACGGTTATCGAGCGGAACCGTGATATTCATGTGCAACTGTTTGCTAAGGCGCCAGATGGTTTGCGTGGTACGACTTACAGCAGGTGCATAGTTCTGTAACCGCGCCAGCAAACGTGCTTGTTCGGCGCTGCTTTGTTGCCATGCACTGTGCATGATTTTGCCAACTGGTAACTGGTCTTGCAGCAATTCTAATGGCGCCGTGTGATCATGCTCATATAAAAACTGGCGGATAGAATAACGCCCCAGTCCATCTAAAAACAACGGTTCGGCCTGCTCAAATTGTTCGGCCAAGGCAATATTATCGACACCCAAGTGCTTCAAATACAACCGTGCAGGAAAGGTGACATCGGCCATCCACTGGCGGCTATCGACAACGCGCAATTCCTGATAGGCGGGCTGCAAGGTGTTCACCCATGGTTGAACCGTTCCTTCAGGCTGTTGCACCTGCTGTGCTACGCGGTACCAGTGATCTCGATAACGCTGCGGTGCAGTGTCATTGGCAAAGCCGAGTGGGTCAAAGGGCTGCAAAGGATGAACATGGTACATCGGCCAGAGGCGCTCAGGCACATCCAGCTGCTTGAGCCATTGCTGCTGCTCTGCAATATATGGATTAAGCGCTACTGCTTCCTCTGCACACGGTGCATCTGCCACAATTAAGGCCAAATGCGCTTTGAATTCCTGCACAATACTCGATGGATCGCGTACCTCACCATCACTCACATCAAAGCCATTATAAAACAACCACACGGCTGATTTTGCCAATACCACGGCATCTAAAAAGGCACCCTGATCATCCTCCAAACGTGAACGATCCCCCAGTTGCTGGCGCAGTTGCTCCATTAAATCAAAAGGAATATGGGTCTCTCGGTTTGGAAACTTGCCCGTGTCCAGATTCAGCATCACAACCAGTGCATAAGGGAGCGGTCGAATCTGACCGATCTGGCTAAAGGTAATCTGTCCGGTCGGTTCGGCCTGTGAAGACTGATTTTCCAAAGTACGTTGAATTTCATCAAGCAAGTAAGGCAGCGGTAGCGTAATATCGCGTAAACCATGTGTGTCTTTATCGCCATAGAAACTGGCCAAGGTCACCATTCGTTCTTGTTTTTTTATAATGTCCCGAGCCGTTTTTAAAGCCATCACACCGGCCTGCTCAAAGGCAGTGACATCCTCCATCAGCAATTGAAGCCACGCTTCAACCGAACGTTTCTCGTGTTGTTCATGTGCGGTTCGCCATTTTCTTCGCGTATGCAAATCTTGATAAATCTGAATCAGCACGCCGATCAGCTCAAAATCATCAGGAGCGATATCGCTAAAACTTAAGGTCTGCTCAAACAGTACATGTGCCGGAATGGCGATTCCGAGTGCAAGTCGATCAAGCGCGAACTTAAAGCTATAACGATGGTCGTGATCGTCCGGACTTAAACTCTGCTGTAAATGTTCAGCGTCGAAACCGCGTTTAAAACCAGCCTGTTCAAGTAGACTGAGCATGCGACGAATCTGGCTATCTTCAAGGGCATAATACTGCTGCGTTGCTGATAAACTCAGCCAGTCGGCAAATTCGTCAAATTCAAAACGTCCATGCAGTAAATTGATCCTCCCGACCACAGCCTGCCATGCATTTAATACATCGAGCTGGGCCACGCCTGCAATTTTAATCGGCAAAAACACCGTATCTTCGGTAGGGGTTGCCGGAAAAACCGCGCGGATCGCTGGCTCGATTTCTTTAATGTTGGGAACCAGCACCAAAATATCGTTTAAACGACGAGGGCCATGCGAGGTGTCGGCCAGCCAGCGAATGAGTTCATCACGCAAAACTTCCAGTTGCCGTAAGCTTGAATGGCAAACATGAAACTGAATCGAGCGATCGTTGGGTGCGAGAGAATATTGATTGGCGACAGGCTCGGCCAAATTTAAAATATCGGACTGGATCTGCCCCAGCAATGTGTTTGGAAACTCATCGACAAATGCATCGACCCACTGCCCCTCATCTCCCGACGACAAATTGGCCAACAGACTAAAATGGTCACGCGCCTGCTTGCCCCAACGGGTGAGTAAGGGATGGCGAGACTCACGTGCTTCAGCGTTAAAATGCAAGGTAAATTGATCAAAAAATTGTGCAATGTCTGCATCACTTGCCTGTGGGTTTTTCTCGATAAATCGGGATTTCACACGTACATCGTACTGCTGTTTCCACAGAGGATCGACACTATCTGCCCAGTATTCCTGAGAAGGATTGTAGTGCAAAATAAAAATATCAATGTATTGCCCCAAACGGCGCAAAAACTGTAATTGCATCGGCGGCAAATCCAGCACGGTAAATACAACCACTTGCTTAGGCAAACGCTGCAAGGCAGTTTCACGGCTCTGTGCCCCATCTAAGAGTTGCCAAAATAAGTCGTCAATGTTCAGGATATCCAGATAATCCTGATGAAAGTGGTTTTGCCATAACCAACGTTGCCATGCCTCTAAATCTTGCGCGTGCTGGAACTGAAACGCCGAAATCTCTTGGCGGGCTTGCCCCATCAGTTGCTCGATATCCAGCGCCCGATTTTCTCCCCATGCACTGAGCCAGTTGGTGGCACAGGTACAAGGACCGCTACAGTTTTTCTGGCAATACCCGCGATACGTCATGTAATGACCAAATAGCTGCGATACCTGTTCGGCCACCCAGTACAGCATTTTTTGTTTTTTCTGTTGCTGTTGATCGACTTGTTGTAATTGATCTGCACTGGTATAGATTCGGTCGACCAGTGAATAGGCCGGATGCTCAGGCGATAAGGTCATATGAGCTGACTGAATCAGAGGATTGAGCGCCTGAAACACACGCCACTTTAAAATAAGGCGTGGAATATTGGCTTTACGTACCTGATCTTTATGTTCAGTCAACACTTGCTGATAGACAAACCACTGGAACCCGCGGATACGCTGATGAAATTGATAATTAGCGGTAATCCCTTGCAATTCTGAGAGTTTTTCGGTCAACCACTGCTGCACGGCCGCGCTTGGCACAATGAAATGCTGAGTTTCAAGTACATCAAACGGATTCTGGCTCAGCTGCTGCACAGATTGCCACACCCCTTGAAGCAAAACATCGATACGCTGACTTTGTATTACATGAATCGCCATGTAGCCCTTACCTTTGTAAATCGCAGTTTTTTATGCACAAAATCATAAAGATTCGTCACTATACATCGTTGGCGAACTATGTCACGTTTGCCATGTGTATAAAAATTTGAGTCATGCTCAAAAAAAATGTTTGAATAACAGCAAAGGACCACATTGAGTATAAATCCATGAAAATTGAGAATATCCCAGATTCAATTGATCCAAGTTTAAACCTTGAAGCCGTTCGTGACGAATGTCTGGAAATGGTCAAAAAGCGTGCCTATTTTTCCGCTGGCGCCGCCGTCGTTCCTATTCCATTTTTTGATGTCGTGATTGATATCGGCATTTTGTCACAAATTATTCCCGATATCAGCGCTCGCTTCGGTTTATCTCCCGACCATATTACGGTTTATGATCCAGAGACCAAACAGATTCACTGGAACGAATTACGTAAACGCGGCTTCGAATTTTCGGGGCTGGTTGTCGCACGTACTGCAGTCAAAAAGTCACTCAATGGCGTGATCGGAAAAGTATTGACCAAGCAAGTGACCAAATTTATTCCGCTTGGTGGCCAGATCGTCGCTGCGAGCTTGGGCTATATCGTGATGAAAAAAGTGGCCGAAGCGCATGTCCAAGAATGTTATCATCTGGCGAAACGTATTCAGCAAAAAAGCACGACCGCAGCTGTTTAATGATCATTTAAAAGGCACCTTGTGTGCCTTTTATCTGCCTGATTTTAAAAAACAAGTTGTATATTTGACCAACGCGTATCCATATATCATTTGACTTTTCACGTAAATTTTAAGTTTTTTTAAAGATTGTCTACTTACTATCCATCACACGATGACAAACAAACTATGGAGAGTCGTTGTGGAACATGGACAATCAACATCCCGTATACGTGCCATTTTTAACGTAACAAGTGGTAACTTTCTCGAACAATACGATTTTTTCCTGTTTGGTTTGTACGCTAAAGCCATTGGCGAAACGTTTTTCCATTCCGATAGCAGTTACGCTGCACTCATGAAAACATTTTTGGTCTTTGCGGTCAGTTTCTTGATGCGCCCGATTGGTGCACTGGTACTGGGTCCGTATGTAGATCGTATTGGTCGACGTAAAGGCCTGATGGTGACTTTAAGCATCATGGCTGTTGGCTCACTGATTATTGCCCTTACACCTGGCTATGCCACCATTGGTTTTGCCGCGACGGTACTGATCTTTGCCGGACGTTTGGCACAAGGCTTTTCTGCTGGCGTAGAACTGGGCGGTGTTTCGGTTTACTTATCCGAGATTGCAGAGCCCCATAATCGTGGCTTTATTACCAGTTGGCAGTCTGCTAGTCAGCAAGTGGCGGTTATTTTTGCAGCCACATTAGGTTATGTGGTGAGTCTGGTCTTTACCAAGGCACAAGTGGCCGACTGGGCATGGCGAATTCCATTTTTTGTGGGCTGCGCCATCATTCCGTTTATTTTCTGGTTGCGTAAATCATTAACAGAAACCGAAGCATTTGCTTCACGCACCGAACATCCAACCACTGCCCAGATTATGTCTACGCTGGCCGCGAATTGGAAAATTGTACTGACTGGCATGTGTATGGTTGCTACAACCACCACCATGTTTTATTTCATTACCGTTTACACGCCAACCTACGGCAAAGAAGTGCTGCATCTGACCAGTGCAGAAAGCTTATTAGCAACTGTAATGGTGGGTGCAAGTAACTTTATTCTGCTCCCAATTGGTGGCTATTTATCGGATAAAATCGGCCGAAAACCGCTATTGATTGCAACCACGACGCTGATCTTTGTCACGGCTTATCCGCTTTTGAGCTGGTTAACTCAAAATATCAGTCTGTCACACATGCTGGTGTCTTTGCTGTGGCTGTCATTGTTGTATAGTTTTTACAACGGTGCACTGGTGGTGTCTTTGACTGAAATGATGCCAAGCTCAGTTCGAATTGCAGGTTTTTCTGTTGCGTACAGTTTGGCAACTTCGGTATTTGGTGGCCTCACTCCAATGATTGCAACTTATCTGGTCGAACAAAGTGGCAGCAAAAGCATGCCCGCCTTTTGGCTCATGTTTGCCGCAATTATCAGTTTGATTGCGACGCTCATTGTGTTTCGTCAGCGTCAGTCACGCAGCGAGCCCAAAGCGCCACTCGGTGCACAATTGGCTCGACAAAACACGGGGAAACTGATGAATCAAACCACTTAAGTTTGTAAGTTTTTTATATTAAAAACCACCGCTTCAGGTGGTTTTTAAGCATTTAAGAATCGTTTTTAATACCTTGATCCGAGCGCTATATTTGTCATCTGTAGCAATAATGGTCCAAGGCGCTGCATCGGTGCTGGTGCGCTCAAACATATCGGCCGCCGCATTTAAATATTCATTCCATTTTTCTCGATTGCGCCAGTCATCTTCGGTAATTTTAAAGCGTTTGTGTGGTGTTTTTTCCCGAGCATGAAAACGCTGTTCTTGCTCATCTTTACTGATCGATAACCAGATTTTAATAATAACCGTCTGACTGTCGATCAGGTCTTTTTCAAAGCGGTTGATCTCATCATAAGCGCGTTGCCATTCACGTTCGTTGGCAAAATTTTCTACCCGTTCCACCAAAACGCGCCCATACCAACTACGGTCAAAGATTCGAATATCACTACAATTTTCAAGCTTGGTCCAAAACCGCCACAAATACGGATGGCGTAATTCGTATTTCTCGGGTGCACTAATGGTAAAAATATCGTATTCGCGCGGATCGAGCCGTTTGACGATGCGTTTAATTGCCCCACCTTTACCCGCAGCATCCATACCTTCAAATACCACCATCACATGACGCTCATCATAACGTAGCGCCTCAGCCACTCTGCGTGTGAGTTTTTTGAGTTTTTTCTTGTATTGATCATGCTCAAGCGCGTCTGACTCTGGATGTAGCAACAGGTCTGGTACAAGCGCCTGAGTCCAGTTGATTGTGCCCTGATCTGGATGTTCAGGCAAATCCTGCATGGCATGTAAGATCGATTCAGCAAAAAGCTGATCACGCTTGGTTTTGTCTTCGCCGTCAATCACAATCCAGTCATCGCTAAAGCGTTTTCGTAGCTTTTGGATATTGTCGTACTGCTTTTTATTGCGCCAGTCTAACCCGTGAAGTTTGTGCCAGCGCCGTTCTGAAACATCAATATCATCTAAGCGTTTTTGCAATGATTTCCAAGACAAGTCAAACCAGACCTTGACCACATCGACCTGATTATTTTTTAGATCCTGCTCAAATGCCTGCATATTTTTGACATAGGCATCAAATAAAGTATCGTCCAGTGGCTTGGACACATGCATGGCGGTACTCAGCAAATCACTGTACCAGTTACCAAACATCACCACGATCTGTCCCTCGCCCGGAATAAATGAAGCATACGGCTGCCAAAACGGTTGATTAACATTCAGCACATGCGGCGGATCTGCCTTGACACGTAAATAGCGCGGATCGACCCATTCACGAAGTTGTTTAACTGCTTCTCCTTTGCCTGCAAGTTCAATCCCACTGACCAGTACCAGCACGCTTTTTGCATTTTTTTTGCCCCAACTATTTTTCAGGGCGTACTGTGCCTCAATTAAATCTAAAGACAATCGGTTGGGATTTTTGTGTCGATGAGGTAAGACTATAGCGTCATCATTCATTCTTGTTCTCGGTCGTTTTTTGAAAAATGCTTTGCCCATCTTATGTCAGTTTTTCACTGGTTTAAAGTCATTGAATTTACAGCACGGGATGAATCCAGCCGACAAAAAAACAATCCTGCATTAAATTCATGTACAGATGCTCATGCGAGTTTTGCTTAACGGTATTGCACCACCAGATTACCAAGTTGAACATTCTGCTTTACCGCAACCAATTGCATTGAAGCAAAGGAAGACGACGTATTTGAATTTAACCACGCAGAAAGCGCATCAAAAGAGGTTTCTGTTTGAGTAATTGAAGCCAAACGCTCAAGACCTGCCGATTTTACCTGCTGCTCACATCGCGGATCATCGATTTGCACCGTGACCTCACATGCAGGCTCTACAATATTACCAACAAAATGAATTTCCGCACTTTCTGCCGCATAACATCCCGAATAACAGGTGACAGCTAAGAATATAGGGAATAGATGTTTGTAGTTATTTTTCAAAACACTCTCCCTCTGAGGCGCTATTTATTTTTTATATTGAATGTTTTAGCAAATTTATCATTATGAAATAAGTGCTTACACTATACAAAAAGCATAAAAAAACCACTAAAGGTCGCATAAAACAAAAAAATATGAAGAAAAGTCTCATTTTTATAATTTTAAGTATGGTTTTTTTTTGTAAAGATATAGTATGATTAAAACATGAACTTCGTCACATAAATTCTAGATTAAGTAAATTTATTGACGCAATGTTTATTTTTATGCAAAAACTATCAATTTAAAAACTTAATTTGGAAAAGGGTTCTCCTATGAAGTCTACTATTGCTCTTCTAGCAACTGTTGCTACCTTAACAATTTCAACTCAGAGCTTTGCTGACGCGGGTACAATCAACTTTAAAGGTAACGTTGTTGCAGCTGCATGCGACGTTACAGTAAATGGCACTGCTTCAGCTGACGTTACTTTAGGAAACTGGCCAACTTCTACATTCAAAAATACAGGCGATAAATCAAGCCCACAACCGTTTACTCTTTCAGTAAATAACTGTAATGCGGGTACTTATCAGTTTGCTTTTATCGGTACAGCAGATGCAGCCAATACAAACTTGTTTAAAGTGAGCAATGCAACTGGCGTCGGTATTGGTCTTGCAAGTGCTGACGGTTCTACAGCAGTTAACATCAACACAACTGCAAGTAGCGCATCAAATGCATCTTTAACCACAACAGGCTCAACTGCTGGTGCAGCAACAGGTACGCTTAATTTGCAAGCATTCTACCAAGCAACTGGTGCAACTGTAGCGGCTGGCGCGGCAAACGCGACTGCACGTGTTACATTACAACAAAAGTAATTTATTGAAGTAGGTTTGCTATGCGCTTGAATCGTCTTTTAACAGCTGTCTGTATTACTGCGAGCAGTATTTGTTTACCCATCACCAGCCATTCAGCTGTTCAAGCCTTAGCAAGCCGCGTCATCTACAATGGTGATGCCAAAGCTGCAACGCTCACTATTCGCAACAATGCAGATAAAGCCTATATGGTTCAAAACTGGATTGAAGCTGGCGAGACACCTCTTGCAGATACCAAAGTCCCTTTTGTCATTACCCCACCTTTACTGAAGCTTGATTCAAAAAAAGAAACTGTACTAAGAATCATTTATTCGGGAAATGGTTTGGCAACAGACAGAGAAAGTCAGTTCTGGATTAATATTCAAGAAATTCCGCCAAAGCCGGAAGTTGAAAATACGCTTCAACTGGCAGTTAGATCAAAAATCAAATTATTTTATCGACCAAAATCAGTTGAGCTTTCCGATGCCGTTAAACAGTTACGCTGGTATGTCGAAGGCAATACCTTAAAGCTTGAAAATAAAAGCCCGTTATTTGTCACCATTGGCGACTTGAAATTAAACAATGAGACACAGCCTGTGGCCAATATGAATCATGATATGGTTGCGCCATTTAAAACGATTGATGTATTAAAAAATCTACCAAAAAATTTAAGCAGTATTAGCTATACGTATATCAATGAATATGGCGGCAATACGTCTATGCCTACTGTTGCATTGAAATAAACGACCTGTCTATCTTATATGCCAAATTTATTATTGAAAAATCTCCCTTTTCGGCTCACAGCGGTGTGCATAGGAATATATAGTTCCCTTGCACATGCGGCTGATACTGAGTTTAATGTTGCATTTTTGCAGGATGTAACCGATCAGGTTTCCATTGAGGCAGTCAAAAATGGATATAGCATTACGCCAGGAACATACGATTTTTCAATTTTTATTAATGGACAAAAAGTAGGAACTCGCTCAGTCGAGTTTTTAAAAGATGAGCACAATAATGTTATGCCTTGTCTTGATCAGCATTTAATTGACGATTACAGCATTTTATTTCAATCTCCTTCAGAAAAAAGACAAAATGCTGCTGGTTGTTATGATTTAAGTGCAATCCCAAATGCCACAATTACCACCGATACCAATGCACAAAAGATTGATTTATCGATACCACAAATCAATTTACAACAATATGCACGTGGTTATGTGCCTGTACGTTTATTTAATCAAGGCATTAATGCACTTGTTCTCAACTACTCTCTTAGCTCTAACTATTTCAATAATAAAAATACTGAAGATCGCTATAATAACGCCCTCTTTTTAAACGGCGGCTTCAATTACGGCGCATGGCGCTATCGCAACCAAAGCAGCCTAACTCAATATTCAGGTCAATCCACGCACTGGCAAACAGTTTCGAATAAATTTGAACGTGATTTGCATACCCCAATTCCGATGCGTCTGGAGCTTGGCGATGCCTCAAGTAGCAATGATGTATTCGATAGCATTAATTTTCGTGGTGTTCAGCTCAGTAGCGATACGATTCAACTGCCATTGGGTTTACAAAACTATGCCCCTGTAATTCGAGGCGTTGCCCAGACCAATGCACTGATCGAGATTCGTCAAAATGGCTATATTATCTATACCACCAATGTGGCTGCAGGCAACTTCGTCATTAACGATTTATATGCAGCGAATCAAAGTGGTGATCTAGAAGTTTCCATTATTGAAAGTGATGGACGCATTAAAAAATTTGTTCAACCTTATTCTGCTGTTCCTAATATGGTGCGGGCAGGTCAAAGTAAGTTCCAGCTGACGGCAGGACAGTACCGTGATGGAACCTATAATAACTATCATCCATACTTTGCCCAATTAAGTTATGCCTACGGCTTAAATAATTACCTGACCCCATATACAGGTGCGATTGCCGCTCAGGACTACTACGCCGTTGCCACAGGTCTTGCGGTGTCGATGGGGAATTTTGGCGCACTTTCAAGTGATATCACTTATGCGCAAAATACTACAGCTCAAGGCGATAAGAAAGAAGGCGGAAGTTTACGTTTTCTTTACTCTAAATCACTCAATAGTTTAGGGACCAATATCCGTGTTGTCGGATATCGCTATTCTACTCAAAACTACTATAGTCTAGGTGATGCCTTACAAGAAAAGGCCCAATGGAAAAATGGGCTCTACGAATACACCTACGACGACACCACTGCAAGCAATAATGATCAATTAAGTGAAGAGGAACGTCGTCGTTACTATTATTCTTCTACTTATTACAATAAACGTAATCAGTTTCAGGTGTCTTTTAATCAGAGTTTGGGACAGCGCGGACAAGTATATGCAACGTTAGCCAAAACTGATTTTTGGCAGAAAGAATTTAATCAGGAAAGCTGGCAAGTCGGGTACAACCATAACTATAAAGGTATCTTTTATGGCTTGTACTATCAAAAAACAAAATCCATGTTCCAAAGCTCAGACTACAATGTCGGCTTTAACATCAGTATTCCGCTTGATCGTCCAATGACCATCAAAAAATACGATTTGATTTCGAATACCAGTTATCAATATTCAGGTTCTACAGGTAGCAACACCACCACAGCGCTTTCAGGCAATTTCCTCGAAGACAAGAATCTGAACGCTCAGGTTCAGTTTGGATATGCTGAACAAAATAATAATAACAGTGTTGCGTTTAATACCAATTACAGAGGAACCAAACTCAATTCCAGCTTTGGCTATACTTACTCTAATCAGTATCAGCAAGCTTCAGCCAATATTAACGGCGGTGTTTTGGTACATTCCGATGGCATTATTTTTGGTCAGCAAATGTATAGCAATCCAATCGTGATTGAGGCCAAAGGTGCAGAAGGTGTACGTGTTGAGAATCAGGCGGGTTTAAAAGTTGATAAATCCGGCTATGCGGTTATCAGTGGCAGTACAGCCTATATGCGCAACCGTGTTGCATTAAGAGCTGAAGATATCGGTCAGAACGTAAACATTGATGATCCTGTCATTAGTGATATTGTTCCAACCAAATATGCTGTTGTGAAAGTAAAATTCGATGTGAGATCTGGTCAGAGTGTACTCACCACATTATCTTTTAATGGTAAAACAGTCACGACAGGCGCATCTGTAATCGATATAAAAACCCAGAAAAATGTTGGTCTGGTTGGACTCAATGGTCAGGCATTTTTAAGCGGTGTCAGCTCAGGACAAACACTTTTGGTGAAATGGGGTGAAGATACAACCGAGCAGTGCCAATTGACATTGCCTACCTTAAGTAACCGTCAAACAGGTTATGATGAAATCAATGTTTCATGTACTGCTGTAGGAGCACATTAACATGCAAATGACCCGATCTGGCTTCTTACAGCTGTGTATGTTTATTTTAACGATTCTTATCGGTACTCAAAATAGCTGGGCAACACGCTGTCTGGAAGGCTCAAAATCGCCCACCAATTTTAATATCAACTCGGCAACGAACACTACACACACCACCAATGTAGGTACAATCCGAGTGACTAACTCAAACCAGGCTGCAAATACCCTGCTTTGGCAATCGGCCGTCTATACTACAACCTTTACCTGTTATGACGACTATGCAACAAATGGCACTGAACGAGCCTACCTATGGTTAGACGATGCCACCAAAACACTCGCTCAAGCCTTTAGAAGTACTAATTTAATTATAGGGGTGCGTTACAATGGTACTGATTATCCAATCGATTCTTTAACCGATTATAAAGTCGATACAGGTTATATCGCGATTTCAGGACGAAATAGAGATTCAACAGCGCGTAATAATTGTGCCTTAATTGGTAGATCATCAGGTTATTGTTCGGACCCTCGAACTATCACGGTAAGTTATTCGCTATTTATTAAGTCTCGTGGTTCGGGCAACAACTACACTGGAAGTGCACAGACCTATCAGGCTTTTCAGCTGGATGGTGTAGGTGCCCGAAATGCTAATGGCAACTTTCAGGAAAAAATTTCGAATGTTGCTGTGACTTATATTGACTGCGTAACCAGTTTAAATACACAAAATGTCGATTTAGGCTCTTACTACACTTATCAAGATGTCGGTCCTATTTTACGCCGTACACCTTTCACTATTAATGTAACTACAACAGGTAAAAATTGTGCGGCCTATCCTTTTGCAGGCAAGTTTACTTCAACACAAGCCTATGACACCGACACCATAACGCCTTCTGAAACCGGTATGAAAAATGTAGTGGGCATTAAAGTCTATGAAGCAGGCAGCACCCAGCCGATTGCGCTAGACAGTACATTTGATTTTGGAAGCAGCAACGGTTCGACCCTCACGAAAAACTTTGAAGCGGGTGTCTTTTTTCTAGCCAAACCGTCTACTGCGGGACAATTTAGCTCTACGCTCAATTATGAGGTTTATTTTAAATAGTTTACGCATTGGGATTTTTTTTAAGCGTCCAGATTAAATGGCCATAGCTCTACTCATGAAAGCAACGTATGCTTTTCTAAATATGTTCTTTTTGCACGTTCGTTATGTCCAAGCTTGCTCCATTTGATGACTTATTAAAGCAGTATCATGCGCTTGCGCATCATCATGATCCGATTTTGCGCGATCGTCTTTTTGATGCACAAAGCTGGCTAAAAGCCCGCATGATACATACCCATTCCGATCTGTTTGAACAACCACAATATCGCTTAATGACAGATTATTTTTTAAATCGTTTATATGGTGGTCCCGACTTTGATCCACTGGCGGCTCAAATTGAACGATTACTCAAATATGCCCACAAAGTTGAAAAACTGGTGCCCGACAATGCCATCAAAACGGGGACGAAATCGATTAGTTTAGCCATTCTTGCGCTTGAATTAGACGAACAAATTGCACTGCAACTTCTTAAAGACTATCCAGTCGACACACCCATTACAGACGAAATGATGCGTCAAACTTTAATTCAGCTCGACCAGAAAGCGCAGCGACTACATCAGTTGGCTTTACTCGATGACCTCGGCAAAGCGCTTGATAAATATATGCGCTCATTTGTAATGTATACCGCATTTAAAATGGCCAAAGGGCCAGTCATGAAGCATAACTTTGAGTTGATGTATCACTTTATTGATGAAGGCTTTCGCGCCATGAAACCCATGAAGTCGGCTGAAGCGTTTATCAAGGCCTTTACCCACAAAGAGCGTGAGATTGTTGAAAAGGTTCATGCAGGGCATCCTGATCCATTTTATTGATCTGCTTTCCTTGCGTTTTCAGCAGGGTGCATGCCATGCTTGCACTGCTGCATTTTATGTATAGTATTAATAACAATTGCATGATGACGTCTGTCAAACAACTCCAAACTCTGTCATCATGCACAGCCATTATCATTTGATCATGTGTGTTTACATTCAGGAGCGACATCATGTCTAACGAAAATCAAACGCCCACTACTCCTACTGAGCCGGCTCAACGTTCAGACAGTACCAGTCCTTTCCTGAATAGCCCACTTCCTCAAGGTACACCACAAGGTCAACAACAGTCGTTACAACAAGAATTCAACGATGCGCCGATCAGTAATGTACCAAAATACAATTTACCACGGGGTGCAGGTAAAACAGGCAATGTCGGTGATACCACACACTTTGGATATCAAACTGTAAAAGCTGAAGATAAGGCCCAAAAAGTGGCCGAAGTGTTCCACTCCGTGGCGAGTAAATACGACATCATGAATGACTTGATGTCATTTGGTATTCATCGTTTGTGGAAACGTTTTGCAATTAATATGTCGGGTGTGCGCCGTGGGCAGCATGTGTTGGATATTGCGGGCGGTACTGGGGATCTTGCCAAAGTGTTTAGCCGTGAAGTCGGCCCTCAAGGACGTGTCGTACTTTCCGATATCAATGAGTCGATGCTTAACGTCGGGCGTGACCGTTTACTTGATGCAGGCTGTACCAATGTAGATTTTGTACTGGCCAATGCCGAAACACTCGAACCCTTTGCAGACAACAGCTTTGATCTGCTGACGATCAGCTTTGGCTTACGTAACGTCACGGATAAAGATGCCGCACTTGAAGCGATGTATCGCGTACTAAAACCGGGTGGTCGCCTGTTGGTCCTTGAGTTTTCAAAACCCGTCTTTGAACCTTTTTCAAAGCTTTACGATTTTTACTCATTTACTGCCTTGCCAATCATGGGCAAACTTGTAGCCAACGATGCCGAAAGTTATAAATATCTGGCCGAATCGATTCGTATGCATCCTGATCAGCGTACCTTAAAAGGTATGATGGAGCAGGCTGGCTTTAAAAACTGCGACTATCACAACCTCACCGGCGGTATTGTGGCTGTTCACCGCGGATTCAAACTTTAAAGGATGTAATCTGATGTGGTCGATTCTTGCGCTAGGTGCAATCGAACGCTGTATTCATCATTTTATCGATCTGGATGCCATTACCCGCATCCAGCTCAACCGTCTCCAAGACAAGCTGCTGCGTGTGGTGATTGACAGTCCGCAGCTGTCGGTGGATGTGTTTTTTGATGAACACAAGGTGCGTCTTGAACCTACAGTGACAGGACATGCCGAGAAAGCGTCAATCTTTGAACAACGCCCTTTTGATCAACAACACTGCGTCATCGAAGCCACCGCTACCTTGCATGTGCCCAATGTCATCTCGCTCCTTAAATTGCTTCTCAGCGATCCAGAGCAGATCGGTAACGTACCGCTTCAAGGTGATTATCATCTGTTGCAAGACATTCAGCGTATTTTAAATGAAGCTGAACCTGATCTTGCATCACATTTAAGTCCATGGGTTGGCCCTGCGCTTGCACATGAACTGGGCAAACTCGGTGGTGTGCCCAAACACCTCAAACGTGCAGTCGAAAGCGGATTATTTTTTGCTGAAGATGCACTCAAAGAAGATACCGGTTTGTTCGCTTCACGTTGGCAAATAAACGCACTTCAAGGCCAAACCCGTAAATTGAATCAAGAGCTGGATCGAATCGAAGCCAGACTTTCACAACTTAAAACCAAGATACTACCCAACAATTAGGTGACAACTGACTATGGTTCCGCACGTTTCACGGTTACTCGAACTCTGGCGTATTGCTGCACACTATCGGCTCGACACCCTGTTTCCTGCGGAAGAATTGCCTACCAAAGCACGCCATGCCCTTAATCTGATCCGTCTACATCCTGCCGCATGGTCGAGCCGTGAACGTAAAAATCCGTTCAAGCTCAAAGAAGCCATTGAAGATATGGGGCCACTGGCCATCAAGATGGGGCAATTGCTCTCGACACGTCGTGATCTAATTCCACCTGAAATTTTGGCACAATTGGTATTATTACAAGATCAGGTTAAGCCATTTGATACCCAGATTGCCAAACAGCGGATCCAGAATGCGCTGAAAGCCGATGTAAATACACTCTTTGCACGTTTTGACGAACAGCCCCTTGCTGCTGCCTCAATTGCACAGGTGCATACCGCGGCTTTGTTTGATGGTCGCGAAGTGGTGGTTAAAGTCACTCGTCCCAATATTCGCAGTCAGATTCTGCAAGATTTTGAAATTATCACATGGCTTGGTCAATGGCTCGAAAGCCGGATTGAGGCCGCACGCGCACTGCATTTAACTGAAATTATTCAAGATTACCGTCAGATCATTCTCAATGAACTGGATCTCACACTTGAAGCGGACAATACCCGTCGCATGCGCCATAACTTTACGGGCTCAAGCATGATGTATGTGCCCGAAGTTTATATGGACAGTACCGACGTGATGGTGGCAGAGCGCATTACAGGTGTGCCGATTTCCGATACCGCTACCTTTGATCGCCTTGGTATGGATCGTGCACAACTGGCCGAAAAAGGTCTCACAATTTTCTTTACACAGGTTTTCCGCGACAACTTTTTCCATGCCGACATGCATCCTGGCAATGTCTTTGTTGAAACCCTCAATCCAACTAATCCACGTTTCATTGGACTCGATTGTGCGATTATGGGCGAGTTGTCTAAATCAGATCAGATGACCGTTGCACGCATGCTACTGGCAGTAATGAACAGCAACTTTATGCAGTTGATTCAGATTGTACACCAAGCGGGCTGGATTCCACCCGGTACCGATCAGGATGCCTTGGCTCGTGAAATGCGCCGTACCGTAGGCCCGATGGTCTCTAAACCCATGGATCAGCTCGACTTTGCCGGTATTTTATTGCAGGTGATGGATATTGCCCGACGCTTTCGTTTGGAAATTCCACCTCAACTGATGCTGCTGCTCAAAACATTGGTCCATGTAGAAGGTTTGGGCACCGATTTGTATCCACAACTGGATATCTGGAAACTGGCCAAACCTATTTTGACTGAATGGGTGAAAGCGGAAATGAATCCAGTCAAAAACATGAAGGCGCTGGGTCAGCAAATTCCTGATCTGTTATTGGGCGCGCATGACCTCCCGACTTTAATGATCGACAGTTTAAACGGATTAAAAAATCAATCTGCATGGCAAGATCGTCAGGTGCGTGAAATTCTGCAATTACGTTTGCAAATGGAACAGCAACAAAAGCGGAGCTGGATCTTTGGCAGCATGATTGCAATTTTACTCAGTATTGCTGTGATTGCACCGTGGTATTTCTCAGCTCCTTTAATTGTCGTGGCTACACTGATTGCGCTCTGGCGCGTGACCAAATAAAAGCACGGCGTCATCTCGTGCAGACTGCTTCATGAGCGCTATCTGCCTAATGAAGTACGCCAATCCGACTGGGCCATATGGCCCAGTTTTTCGTATATGCTGGTAAAGCCCCCATGAATCTGGCCAAAAGATCGAGTTTTTTTTCGCAAATCCGGTCAGATGCCGTACACTATAACCGTCTTAAATGACCAACAACTCTTTTTCTATTTCCATATTGGTGATGTCTCATGAACAACGTGCAATGGCTCGATGAAGTAAAATTTAACGAACAAGGATTAATTCCAGCCATCGCGCAGCATCATCAAACTGGTCGTATTTTGATGGTCGCTTGGATGAATCGTGAATCCTTGGCTTTAACCGCAGAAAAAAAACAGGCCGTGTATTTCTCACGTTCGCGTCAAAAGCTTTGGCATAAAGGCGAAGAATCTGGGCACTTTCAAACCGTGTATGAAATTCGTCTCGACTGTGATGCGGATGTCATTATCTTACAGATCGAGCAGCACGGAGGCATTGCCTGCCATACAGGCCGTGAATCCTGTTTTTATCGCGTACTGACTCCGCAAGGCTGGGAAATCGTTGATGCGCAGCTCAAAGATCCAACCGCCATTTATGGTGAAACGGCCAAGCAAGAGCCACACGACACTCTCAAGACCGATGATCAAATCGATGTTCTTGCCTACCTTGGTCAGCTCATGCAAGCGCGTAAGCAGGCACAAGCAGACAGCTCCTACGTGGCCAGTCTGTATCAAAAAGGCCTAAACAAGATTTTAGAGAAAGTGGGTGAAGAAAATATTGAAACCCTGCTGGCGGCTAAAGAGTTTGCACACCAACCAAGTGATGCAACGCGCAATGATTTAATTTATGAAACAGCCGATCTTTGGTTCCATAGCATTATCATGCTGGGCTATTTCGATCTCAGTCCTGAATTGGTACTCAATGAACTGGCACGACGTCAAGGCCTATCGGGTCTGGTCGAAAAAGCCAATCGGATAAAAGGATAACTGCCACCTGTGTCGAGCCAAGAAAAACCAAAAGCCACATACGAACAAGCGACCGCAATTGACAATGCCCGTTTGGGTGAATCGTTTAAGGTGATTGCCTATGCAGGCACAGGAAAAACCACCACCTTGCAAATGATCAGTGATGCCATGCCTGCACGGCGTGGCATGTATCTGGCTTTTAACAAAGCCATTGCCAGTGAGGCACAGCAAAAGTTTCATCGACAAGTGGATTGCAGAACCTTTCATTCATTGGCATTTCGTAGTGTGCCACGCGGCGTTACCGATAAACTTCGCTTACCACGACTCAGCCCCAGCTTTATGGCCAAGGATTATCGGCTTGAGCCGATTACTTTACGTCGATTGATGGGCGGGCGTTACGAAAAATATGTGCTGATGCCCAGTCGTCTAGCCAGTTTAGTGGCCAACACGGTCAGTTACTTTTGCTCGACCAACTCGCAATATCCTGCACCTCGACATATTCAGGCACCGAGCTGGCTGCATCCCGATGACATCGATCAGCTTCAACAGCATCTTTATCCGGCAGTTGAGCGGCGCTGGCTAGAATCGATTGATCCACAGCATCAGGCGGGTATCGGGCACGATATCTACCTCAAGCTCTGGGCGTTATCAAATCCCGTCATTCCAGCCGATTATGTGCTATTTGATGAAGCACAAGATGCCGATCCACTCATGCTCGGCATCTTGCTCAAACAACGTAGTACACAGGTGATCTATGTAGGGGATGCGCATCAGCAAATTTATGCTTGGCGCGGTGCAGTCAATGCCATGCAACAACTGCCCTTGCCTGAGTCACGCCTGACCACCTCGTTTCGCTTTGGCGAAAGTATTGCCGATATTGCCAATCATCTGCTGCATGGACTGAATGAAACCATCCCGCTGCTGGGCAATCCCGAACTGAATTCAAAAGTCGTCAACAAACCGCATACCAAACAGCGTGATGCGATTTTGTGCAGAACCAATGCCCGTGCCATGGAGTTACTCCTCTCTGGTCTGGTTCATGGCGATAAAGTCAGCCTCCAAGCCGATCACAATAAACTCAATCGCTTTGTCGATGCGGCCAGCCAGCTCAAACAGGGCAAACGTGTGACCGACGTTCCAGAGCTGGCATGGTTCAATTCATGGCATGATGTACATGAATATTGTGAAACCAATGATGGCAGTGACATTAAGCCTTTGGTGAAACTGGTCGATGACCACGGTACAGCCCCTCTTAAAAAGGCATTGTCCAAAATTACACCGATTGAGCAAGCAGACTATGTGATCTCAACGGCACATAAAGCCAAAGGTCTTGAGTGGAACCGCGTGCATATTGAAGACGACTACCAATTTAAAATTAACAATTTAGAGCATAAAATTACAGATGAAGAACTTCGTCTGCTCTATGTGGCTTGTACCCGTGCTAAAGTAAGTTTGAACATCCATCATATTTATGATCTTGTGCAACAGCTCAAGTTACGCTCGTCACAGCGCTTGAGTACATCTGTCGTATAGAGAGTGAGCCACTGATGAAGCTAAAATCGATCCGTCTAAAACATATTGGTCCATTTCAAAACCTTGACGTACAGTTCGATTACGCTCAAAAGCCCGTCACATTGATTCTGGGTGAGCATTCATCAGGTAAAACCACGCTGCTCAAGCATCTTTTTCAGGCGCTCAGTTGGTTTCCTGCACGCTTTAAAGACGCGCGTGCTGCCGGCATTGTCATGCAAGATCAAGATATCAGCTTTCAAAAAACGCAGGCAAAAATTCAATTAGATGTGCAATTTCCTGCTGAAATAGGTGTGATCACAGAAAGCAGCGATGTACAACAATACGACGCTCACGGATGCACATGGCGACTATTTAAAACCTTATCGGCCAGTGGGACAGGCATCAGTCAAGTTGATACGCAACAACTTGAACAACTGGTTAGTCTTTATCAGCACGCCATACATCAAGATCCGTTACAAGGCCTGCCTCTGATCGCTTACTACCCTGCCGATCGTTTTATTCACGAAGTAAATTTACTCAGCAAAAATATTCCGGCGGTGTTTCAACCCATTTCTGCCTATGAAACTGTGACGCCACCCTACACCACATTTGCACGCTTCTTTGAATGGTTGCGTGAAGTCAGTGATGTTGAAAATGCTCAGGCTGCTCAGCTTCTACAACGCGTCACCCAACATGATGAAGACAGCAATGCACCACCACTTGAAGAAGTAATGTTTCATGCGCAGGCTCAATTAAAAACGCCACATTTACAAGCACTGAAAAATAGTTTGCAAATGGTTTTTCCTGAATTGACCGATCTTTACCTTGAGTATCACCCTAAATTGCAACTTATGGCGCGCTATCAAGGGCAGCTCCTCCCTTATCAACAATTGTCTAACTCACTCAAAGTCTGGATCGCACTGGTGGGAGATGTGGTCAGACGCCTATGCTTGCTGAATCCATTTAGTCTGTACCCTTGCCTTGAAGGCGAAGGGATTTTGATGATCGACCATATCGATGCTCAGCTGGACCATCAGCTTTCGCATGAAATATTAAAGCGTCTGAGTCGTGCCTTTCCGGCCATTCAAATTATTGCGACAGGCAATCGGGACGAATTACTTGAGCATGCCAGCGATTATCAATCGTTGAAACTGATCCATTTTCAAATTCACACTATTGAACCCAGTGCCCCAGTACATCTTTATGATCAAATCTATAATCGACTGTTTAATCAAGCGACTGAATCGGCTCCCGATGAGTCGCCTTGCTTACTGGCTGGCACCGAGCAACTAGATGGTTTAGTGGCGCAAATTCAGTCACTTTCGCCAGAACAAAAACAGCAACTGATTCAGCTGCTCAAGCCAGATTTACCCTCAGATGAACCGCATGTTGATTCCGCACGATAAATAGGCTGAATAATTAACAAATTAAATCAGATTTTGTGTTACAATTGAAATTACCTATCAATGAAAATCACTATCTTAGCCTGAAGTCTTCATTTAAGTCTTTGATAATGTTATTTTCATGTAAGCGTTGAGGTGTGTTTATTTTCTATCCTGTATACTGCTTTGGATAGTTTTATTTTGTTTTTTCAAGTTGCGCAATACAGCTTGTTTTTTCCTTGCTTTGTTCTATTTTGGTTTTTAAGTGATCAATATTTGGAAGGCTCTTTGTCATCCTAGACCGCTTAAAAGATAAGATTCACGTTTAGGCTGCGGCCTAACTCATGACATGGATACCAGCGTGTTACCGATCATTATCTTATTACCGTTAATATTAGGCACAACACTTGTCTTATTTCTGCAGCGATTTTCTCGAGGGATCACCGCACTCGGTGCCATTGGGGTCAGTCTCGCCAGTTTCAGTTTGCTCTTGACCCAAGCTCAGGCGGTATTTAGTGGTGCCGTTGTTCAGCAAAGCTGGGCATGGTTACCTCAACTTGGAATCAATCTCAGTTTTCGTCTCGATGCGTTGGGCTTGCTGTTTAGCCTCCTCATTACCGGCATCGGTACACTGATTTACATCTATGCATATTATTACCTGAGCGCCAAAAATTCCCTCTCCAAGCTGTATATGTTGCTGATGATTTTTATGGCAGCCATGCTGGGAATTTCACTTTCCAATAACCTCATTCTGCTCCTGATTTTTTGGGAATTGACCAGTATTTCATCTTTTTTACTAGTGGGATATTGGGGGAATTACGAAGCGGCACAGCGTGGCTCACGTATGGCACTTACCATTACAGGTATGGGCGGTCTTGCGATGCTGGGTGGATTTATTTTGCTGGGTCAAATCGCAGGAACTTATCAGATTGATCAACTGCTCGGAATGAAAGAGCTGATTCAATCACATAGCCTATTTGTACCGGCTTTGCTGCTGATTCTACTGGGTGCATTTACCAAAAGCGCGCAGTTCCCGTTTCACTTCTGGTTACCCAATGCCATGGCAGCCCCTACACCTGTCTCGGCCTATTTGCATTCTGCAACCATGGTGAAGGCAGGAATTTTCCTGCTGGCACGTTTGGCCCCAATTTTTGTGGGTGCAGCGCTGTATCATAATATCGTGACGTTTGTCGGCCTATTTACCTTATGTATGGCTGCTTTCTTTGCGATTTTTAAAGAAGATCTAAAAGGTCTTTTGGCATATTCCACCATCAGCCACTTAGGGCTTATTGTGTGTTTGCTCGGTATCGGATCACCGCTTGCGGTGGCTGCGGCGATTTTTCACATCATTAACCATGCCACCTTTAAAGCAGCGCTGTTTATGATCGCGGGAATTATCGACCACGAAACCCAAACACGCGATTTACGCAAACTCAGCGGAATTTGGCAAATGCTGCCCTTTACCGGCACCCTGACCATGATCACTGCCGCTTCGATGGCTGGTGTCCCACTCACCAATGGCTTTATCTCTAAAGAAATGTTCTTTACCGAGTTGGTGGCCAATCTTTCGGGTGGTGCGCTGATCTTCTCGATTATCGTGGCAACACTGGCGGGTATTTTTGCCGTGAGTTACTCGATTCGACTGGTACACGGCGTATTTTTTGATGGTCCAATCGGCAGTAAAGTTCCCAATAAAAATGCACATGAACCACCAATCGGCATGCGTTTACCTGCAATCTTACTGGCAACTTTGTGTATTTTAGTCGGTATTTTACCGGCGCTCTTGGTCGAAAACATTGTCAATCAAACCACCCGTGCAAGCCTGATGACACCAGATTTTGCAGGAAGTCATCTGGCGATTTGGCATGGTTTTAATCTGCCACTGCTGATGAGTGTCATCGCACTGGTGGGTGGGGCATTGTTTTATTTTGCACTTGCAAAAGGTCAGCGCTTGCGCGATATCGATTTAGACCCTTATTTGGGGCGCTTGCAAGGGCGTGAGCTGTTTGATCGTTTCCTTCATTATTTATTGTTGGGCAGTCGTAAAATCAAGCTCAGCACAGAAACCGGATCATTACAGCTTTATCTGTTTTGGATTTTACTTTTTAGCATTGCCATTGTCGCCACACCTCTGGTGAATCAGGGCTTGACCACAGGAACACGTGAGCTGTTACTGGCGCCGTGGGCTGCTGTGGTGTTATGGCTGGTACTTTTCTGTGCCTGCTGGATGATGATCTGGTTCCATCATGAACGAATCAAAGCTGTCTTGATCAGCGGTGCGATTGGTTTGGTGGTGACCATGGTGTTTGTCGGCCTTTCTGCACCTGACCTTGCCTTGACCCAAATTACCGTCGATGTGGTGACCACAGTGTTATTGCTGATGAGTTTGTCATTGCTGCCACAACTTACACCTTATGAATCCAAACGTACGCGTCGCTGGCGCGATGCCAGTATCGCGATTTTGGGTGGCGCTGGGGTGGGCTGGATTGCATGGCTGATTCTAACGCGTGATCACAATTCAATTTCATGGTTCTTCTTACAACAATCGCTTCCACTTGGCGGCGGTTCAAACGTGGTCAACGTTATTCTGGTCGATTTCCGTGGCTTCGATACCTTCGGTGAAATCACGGTACTCGGAATTGCTGCCTTGGGTGCACTGTGCCTCATGGATGGCATGCGAATCCACGGCACCAGCGTGACACCAGGTCTGACCTATCGTTTTAATCCCTCTCCTCTCATGCTCAGAACCACAGCCTCATGGGTACTTCCTGTGGCATTGGTGGTGAGCTTGTATATCTTTTTACGTGGGCATAACTATCCTGGAGGCGGATTCATTGCTGGCTTGATTACCTCCATGGCATTGATCATTCAGTATGTTGCACAGGGTCAGGATCGCGCTGAGCGTCTATTGCAAGCTAAGTCTGGTCGCTTATATGAAATCTGGATTGGTTCAGGACTCATGATTGCAGGGCTTACGGGTTTAGCCGCATGGTACTGGTTACGTCCATTTTTGACCAGTGCGCATATTTATGTGCATCCGCCACTTTTGGGAGAAATGCATCTGGCCAGTGCCGCAGCTTTTGACGTGGGCGTTTATGCCACGGTTGTGGGCGCCACCATGCTGCTGATTTCAGTCTTGGGGGATTCTCGACATTCCACCATGTCTGGTCCTGTTCTACGTGAAGGAGATTGATCATGATAAGTCTTGAGTTTTTACTGGCCTCTGCAATCGGGTTATTGGTTGCAACTGGTATTTATTTGATTCTACGTGCGCGTACCTTTCCCGTCGTATTGGGACTGGCCATGATGGGTTATGCTGTGAATTTATTTTTGTTTGCCATGGGACGCTTGCAGACGAACTCTCCTGCCGTACTCACCGAAACAGCCAATGTAACAGATCCCTTACCTCAGGCTTTGGTGTTGACTGCGATTGTGATTGGATTTGCGACCACAGCCTTTGTGGTGCAATTGGCCATCCGCAGTCGTTATGAGTCTGGAACCGATCATGTCGATTCAAAAGAAGATCCATCACTGAACTATGACCCGCGTGAGGACAAGCCATAATGTTTGATTTTATGACCTTCTGGCATGCTCATGCGCCAATCATGAGTATTTTAATTCCGGCTTTTACTGCATTTGCACTCATTTTGTTGGGGAATCCCGGATCGGGCGCTTTAGATCACGATCCGCGTCAACCATGGCGCCGCGGCATCAGTTTAGTTTCAATCTTGTTGAGTCTGGCAACCGCGATTAGTTATTTCATGATCGCCAATACTGGTCAGATTACGGTTTATCAACTCGGAGAATGGTCGGCACCGTTTGGCATTGTATTAATTCTGGATCGCTTGTCTGCATTCATGCTGTTGCTCACTTATGCCCTTGCTGCACCTGTATTGTGGTTTGCCAGCAAAGAGTGGGATGCGCGTGGTCGTTATTTCCACACCATGTTTCATTTTTTACTCATGGGGGTGTCCGGGGCATTTTTAACGGGCGACTTATTCAACCTGTTTGTCTTTTTTGAAGTTTTGCTGTTGGCATCGTATGTACTGCTGTTACATACACAAGGCAAAGCGCGGTTTCAATTGGGAATACATTACGTCACCATCAACTTGCTGGCTTCTGCACTATTTTTGATTGGCCTCGGGATGATTTATGGCAGTGTCGGCAGTCTCAATATGGCGGATGTGGCGCGCTTAATGCCAATTCTTGAGCCTGATGCACACAAACTTGCAGCAGCGGGTGGCTTATTGTTATTTGTGGTTTTTGGAATTAAAGCAGCCATGCTTCCCGTTGGATTTTGGCTACCGAAAACCTATGCTGTGGCCACAACGCCCGTCGCTGCAATTTTCACCATTATGACCAAAGTGGGGATTTATGCCATTTTACGTGTTAATGGTACGGTATTTGATGATACCTTCTCACAAGCGATGTTACAGCAATGGCTACTACCAATTGGCCTGATCACCTCCATTTATGGTGTGATTGGCGCTATTGGAGCAGATCGTTTACGTCGCTTTATCGGGTTTATGATCTTATCGTCGGTCGGTACATTACTGATTGCCATTGCCATGGCCAACACGCAAGCATGGGCTGCAGCGCTGTATTATCTGGTGCATAGTACCCTGATTGCAGCAGCATTTTATCTGTTTTCAGGCTGGATTACTGCGCAACGTGGTGAGTTTAAGGATCACCTTAAAATTGCGCCGCAAATGAAACAAGACAAGCTACTCTCGATTGTTTATCTACTGATTGCACTCATGCTTGCAGGCCTGCCCCCGTTTAGTGGGTTCCTTGGTAAAGTCTTTATTTTACAGGCCACAGCACAGTCGGCGCATCAGGGCTGGATTATTGCCATTATTTTGATCGTGAGTTTGCTCAGTATTATTGCACTGACTCGTGTGGGCTTTGTGCTGTTTTGGCGCTCAAGCCGTCCTGAGCAAGATCCAACACAACCAGAATATGTACGTTATCAGGCTTTACCTGACCGTGCTCCGGCACGCAACAACATCACGATTTATGTGTTTTTAAGTATTTTAACGGCTTACGTCGTTTTTGCATCGCCCATTCAGCAATACACGCAAGCGACCGCCGAACAAATACGTGATCGATCATTGTATGTCGATCAGGTATTGAAAAAAGACCGTGAAGGCCAAGTGATTAGCGTTCAAACTTTTGATCCAACCTATTTGCCGGAAACCAAATATGGCGGAGAAGCGCCAGATGCCAATGCTCACTATATTCCGTATGTTGTGTCGCCAAATAGTTTAAACGGTGAACATATCTCGTCTTATAAACTGCGCCAGATTGAACAGCAGCTTAAAAACGAGCAAGTTGCACCAAGCGATGCCCAACTCAAACCAATGGAGCAATAGAGATGAAAAAAGATTCTTTACTTGAACGTTGGTTTCCTCATCCATTTGTTTCAGTGATTGTCGTATTGAGCTGGCTCATGCTGTCGCGTAGCGTGGAGTTTGGACATCTGCTCTTGGCAGCTTTACTGGGTATTTTTATTCCACGAATGATGCGTCCGTTTATTAAACGTACGCCGCACATTCACTGGACGCTGGCCATCAAGCTGGTTTTTGTGGTGCTTTGGGATATCGTAATCTCCAACATTCGCGTCGCCAAATTGGTGCTAGGGCCAACTGATCGTTTGTGTCCCAAATGGTATCGTGTACCGCTAGAAACCCAGCATGAACAGGTGAACAGTTTGCTGGCGATGATTATTACCACCACACCTGGCACCGTATCTGCGGGTATTGATCAGGAACGTGGTGATATTCTGGTGCATTCACTCAGCACAGACGATACTGAGCTGGATATTCAAGATATTAAAGATCGCTACGAAAAACCGCTACTTGCCATTTTTGAAGTCGATCCAAATCAAGGAGATCGCGCATGACCATACTTCCTTATGCTTTAGGCATCTGTTTGGTTGCCATTACGATTTCGATGTTTCTTTGCCTGATTCGTTTGGTCATGGGGCCTTCGGTTATTGATCGACTACTGGCACTCGACACCTTGTTTTTAAATGCAACCTGTTTGGTGATTGTGCTGGGAATTTACTGGGCCACCACCAATCTGTTTGAAGGCGCATTGCTGATTGCCATGCTGGGCTTTGTTTCGACTGTCGCATTGGCACGTTATTTTACCACTGGGCATGTCATTGACTAGGAGCAACTCATGCAATTGATCATGGAAATTCTGGTTTCGATCTTTTTATTGATTGGCGCCTTTTTTATTCTGATTGGTGGAATTGGCATGATTCGCCTGCCTGATCTATTTATGCGCCTGCATGCACCCACCAAAGCCAGTACCCTAGGTTTGGGCGGTTTTTTGATTGCCTCAATTATTTATTCTGCATTTCATGGTCGCTTCGGCTTTGCAGAGCTGATCATTACCTTACTGGCATTTATCACAGCACCCGTTTCAGCCAACTTGATGGCACAGGCGGCATTACATTTGCGTTTACGCTCTTTAAGTGGTGAAGTGCCTGAAAGTATTAATCGCCCTTTACCGTGGGATCGCTATAAATTCGGTCAACGCTTTTCATCGACTAAACCGCCTATGGATCCTCCCAAGGATTAAAAGCGCAGCAAAAAAAAGCCACCCGAAGGTGGCTTTTTTTTATTTAAGATTTATCTTCAGGCGACTGTTCTGGCAGATCTTGTACTGCCTTTTCAATCAAACCAAACATGTAATTACCATAGGCATTGGTTTTGTCATAATGAAAACGCAATCTAGGCGTAATACGTGTCTTGATGCGACGGCTTAGTTCATGGCGCAAGAAACCAGATGCTTTATTTAAAACGTCTAGCGTTTCTTTATTTGCTGCCTCACTTTGCTCATCACCGAGCTCACGCCCCATTACTGTGACATAAACTTCAGCATAACCCATGTCTGCACTGACTTTCACCGCCGAAATGGTCACTAGACCACCTAAGCGAGGATCTTTCAGCTCCTGACGGATCAGTTCAGACAACTCACGTTGCACTGAATCCGCCATTCGCTTTAAGCGTTGGCTACCCGCCATTAAAGACTCCGTTTAATTAATTGAACATCATAGACTTCGATCTTGTCTTTGACCTTGATGTCTTTATAACCTTTCACCGCAAGGCCACATTCCATACCGGCACGAACTTCATCTACCACATCTTTATAACGACGAAGAGATTCAAGCTCGCCTTGGAAGACCACCACGTCATCACGTAATACGCGAATCGGCTTATTACGATGTAACATACCTTCAAGTACCATACAGCCCGCTGCTGCACCAAACTTGCTTGAGTGGAATACTTCACGTACTTCAGCAACACCCAAGATGGTTTCACGGTGTTCAGGTGCAAGCTTACCGCTCATGGCATTCTTCACATCATCAATCAATTCATAGATGATGCTGTAGTAACGAATGTCGATGCCGTCTTGATCGCTCTTTTGACGTGCGGTTGTATCGGCACGAACGTTAAAGCCAAGCAATACTGCTTCAGACGATTCTGCAAGTGTTACGTCAGATTCTGTGATTGCACCAACACCTGAACTGATCACACGAACGCGAACTTCGTCCATCGACAATTCATTCAAGGCTGCAGTCAAGGCTTCAAGCGTACCACGTACGTCTGCTTTCAAGACTACATTGACGGTTGGAACGTCTTTTTTGCCCATTGATGACATGATGTTTTCAAGACGCATTGCACTTTGACGCTCAATACGTTTTTGACGTTCACGGTCTGCACGCGCATCGGCCACTTCACGAGCTTTCTTCTCGTCATTAACCACAAGCACTTCATCACCCGCCATTGGAGCATCTGGTAAGCCCAGAATTTCCACTGGAATAGACGGACCTGCAGATTTGATTGGCTGACCATTTTCATCAGACATCGCACGAACACGACCATAAGATGAACCTGCAAGTACAAGGTCACCAATGTTCAATGTACCGTTTTGCACCAGAATCGAGGTCACTGCACCACGGCCTTTGTCGACACGTGCTTCAATCACAACACCCTGCGCAGCACCTTCAGAAGATGCTTTTAATTCCATCAATTCTGATTGAATCAAAATCAAATCAAGAAGTTCATCGATCCCTTGTCCACTGTGTGCAGAAACTTTAGCAATCGGAACATCACCACCCCATTCTTCTGGAACGATTTGTTTCGTTGTTAATTCATTTAACACACGGTCTACATCAGCAGATTCTTTATCCATCTTGTTGATTGCAACAATGATTGGCGTACCTGCTGCACGCGCATGGTCAATTGCTTCTGCAGTTTGTGGCATTACACCGTCATCTGCTGCAACTACCAATACCACGATATCCGTTGCTTTCGCACCACGTGCACGCATTGAAGTAAATGCAGCATGTCCCGGAGTATCTAGGAAAGTAATAATCCCTTTTGGCGTTTCAACGTGATAAGCACCAATATGCTGGGTAATACCACCCGCTTCACCCGCTGCCACTTTCGAGCGACGAATACGGTCAAGCAACGAGGTTTTACCATGGTCTACGTGACCCATGATCGTCACAACTGGCGGACGAGTCGTTTGCTCACCACGTGCTTCTTCAGCCGCTTCAAGCAAGTTATCTTCTGCTTGTGTATCAGAAACTAAAACAGGGTTATGGCCCATTTCTTCAACAACAAGTGCAGCGATATCTTGATCAATCGCTTGATCTTGATTAACCAACTCACCCATTTTCATTAGTGATTTGATGACTTCACGTACTTTGACTGCCATTTTTTGTGCAAGATCGGCAACAACAATGCTTGAACCGATTTCTACATCATAAACTTGCTTTTTAACTGGCTTTTCAAATCCATGCTTATTTGCTTGGCTTGATTTCAAACCACGTTTATTGTGGTTAACAAAGCTTTGCTCTTCTTGACCACGGCGGCCACCTTTTTTACCCGCACGCGGATTGGTGGTTGCGCTACCGCGTTTAATTTCACGGTCTTCTTGCTTAAATGAATCTTCATAAGCTTGGCCAACTAGACCTGAAGCAAGTGGAGAATCATCAATCACACGAATTGTCGTAGTCGCTTCGTCACTTGAATACTTAGACGCCATTTTGCGCATTTGTTCAAGTGTACGCTGTTGCGCTTCTTCCGCTGCTTTACGACGTGCTGTTTCTTCTGTCGCTTTAAGTTTAGCCGCTTCTGCTTCACGCGCTTTACGTTGTTCGGCCGTTTCCACCTGTTTTACATTGACAGGCTTGATTGGTTTATTGGTCGATTTACGTTTTACCACCACCTCAGCTGTTGCCGTTGTGGTTTTTGCGGTTTCTTTTTGCTGAGCAGCACGCATCGCGTTTAACGTTGCTTGCGCTTTATTTTCTACAACTTCGTCACGCTTTGGTTGTTCCGCCACTTGACGCGTACGATCTTGTGTACGTGCTTTTTCTTCGCTTTCCTGACGCGCTTTGGCTTCAGCCGCGATTTGTTCAGGATTTGGCTTGGTAAACGTATGCTTCTTGCGAACTTCTACGTTAATGGTTTTGGCTTTGCCTGATGTGCTCGCCACTTTTGCCGTACTGGTAGTTTTACGTTTCAACGTGATTTTTCCTGCACCACTTTCCTGCCCGTGAACCTTTTTCAAGTAATTCACCAAGGTATTTTGCTGTTCAGTGGTAATAATGTCATTTGCTGTACGTTGTGGCAGACCTGCTTCACGAACCTGTTCAAGGAGCTTTTCAACAGGACGATCAACACTGAGTGCTAACTCTTTAATGGATTTGTCCGTCATGTACCACCCCCTTAATTAAACCAAGATTCGCGTGCTTTCATAATCAGTTGACCTGCTTTTTCTTGACCAAGACCTTCGATATCAGAAATATCATCGGTTGCTTGATCGGCAAGATCATCAACTGTCACGACACCACGTGCTGCAAGAGCGTATGCAAGCTCACGAGTCATGCCTTCCATTTCGAGAAGTTCTTGACTTGGTTCTTGAACATTTTCTTGCTGTTTTAATGCATCTGTTAATGCGGCTTCTTTTGCACGGCTTTGAAGTAACTCAACCAACTCTTGATCAAGCTCAATTTCATCAAAGGTTTCTGGTGGTACGTAAGCAATTTCTTCAAGAGAAGTAAAGCCCATTTCAACCAGCGCCATTGCGAGATCTTCTTCAATATCCAGACGTGTGACAAACATGTCCAAATACTGCTGTGCTTCATTTTGTTGACGAGCACGATACTCTTCTTCAAGCATCATGTCGAGTTTGTAACCAGTTAATTCAGATGCAAGACGTACATTCTGGCCTTGTGAACCAATTGCACGCGCCAACTGATCATTGGTTGCAAAAATAATATCGGCACTGCGTGTATCTTCATCGAGTACGATGCCCGATACATCAGCTGGCTCAAGCGCGCTTGCGATGTATTGTGCTGGATCGTCTGACCATACCACCACATCAATACGCTCGCCGTTGAGTTCTTGCTGAACCGCTTGGATACGCGTACCACGCATACCAATACATGCACCAACAGGATCGATACGATGGTCATTGGTTTTCACGGCAATTTTTGCGCGAACACCCGGCTGACGTGCCGCTGCTTTAATTTCAATGATTTCTTCAGAAATTTCTGGAATTTCTTTTTTCATCAATGCCATCAGCATTTCAGGACGTGCACGTGACAAGAGCAACTGCGCACCACGACCTTCACGGTTTACGCTGTACAAAATTGCGTTAACACGTTGCTTAGGACGCAAAATTTCTTTGGCAATCATTTCTTCACGTGCCAAATACGCTTCTGCATTGTCCCCTAGATCGATAATGAAACCGTCTTTGGTTTGCTTTTTCACTTCGCCATAAATGAGCTCACCCACTTTTGACTCGTAAGCATCTGCAATCAGTGCGCGTTCTGCTTCACGGATTTTTTGTACAATCACTTGCTTGGCAATTTGAGCAGCAATACGACCAAATTCGATCGACTCTACTTCAAGTTCACGCACATCGCCAATTGACCATTTTGATGAATCAACATCAGAAATCGCGTCTTGACATGCTGGCATTTCATGATCTTCATCGGCCACAAGTGTCCATTGACGGAACGTGCGGTAGTCACCTGTTTTACGATCAATTTCAACACGCAACTGCGCTTCTTCTGCATTTGTGCCTTCGTAGAATTTTTTCTTCGTTGCCGCAACAAGAGCTTGTTCTAGCGCTTCGAAGATCGCTTCACGACTAACACCTTTTTCATTACTAACCGTTTCTACAACGGTAAGAATTTCACGGCTCATAAGTCACCTACAGATTCTTATTGATTTAAATGAATTTAGTCCTGATAGATCAAGTTTGCTTTGTCGATATTATGACTATCAATCTCAAGCACATGCTTACCGTCTACTTCTACTTGAATCATTTCATTTTCAAGGTCTACGAGCAACAGTTTTGCTTGGAACTTACGACGATTTTCGACAGCGCTAATTAATCTCAGAGCGACTTGTTGTCCGATATATGCAGACATTTGTTCAAGCTGGAAAAACGGTCGATCCCAACCTGGTGATGAAACTTCAAGTGCATACTCACCTGAAATCGGATCATGAACGTCCAAGATGGCACCCACTTGCTGGGTCACACGAACACAGTCCTGAACGCCAATACCACGTCCGAGCTCAGTTTCCCCGTCTTCATTTACAACAGGTTCAGCAGTCTCATCTACGGGCTTATCAATAAAAATACGCAATAATGAACGCTTGCCTTGTGGAATAAATTCAATTCCCCAAAGATTGACGTCACAGGCTTGCACTGCAGGAGCGATTAGATCTTGGAGTGCTTGGGTTTTGTTTGATAACTTCATTTACTCTCGTCATTTTTGTGCGATTCAATCGGTCCTTTGACCGATTCAGACTTACTATAGTGAAGCATGACTATTTGACCAATTGATGTCGACACTACACGATAGCCAATAAAAAAGGGCGTTAATCGCCCCTATATTTTTGCACAGCAACCTAAAATCCACTGTGCAAAAAGGCCCACCTATCTGTGAGCCCTCTTAGAAACTTGGTAGCGGGAGCTGGATTTGAACCAACGACCTTCGGGTTATGA
>NZ_JVOR01000047.1:0-238 GCF_001054715.1 Acinetobacter sp. 243_ASPC
CAGCGCCGCAAGGTGTAAGAGTTCGAGTCTCTTCGCCCCCACCAACTTAAAACTGAAGTAGTTTTAAGTGACCTGAAAACAGGTCAGATGTTAAAGAGGATTGGTGTAATGGTAGCATGACGGTCTCCAAAACCGTTCGTCAAGGTTCGAGTCCTTGATCCTCTGCCAGATATTGTTGTAAATACCCAGGTTTTGGGGGCGTGGCGAAATTGGTAGACGCACTGGATTTAGGTTCCAG